>DASVLM010000768.1:0-4597 GCA_036384875.1 Noviherbaspirillum sp. | reverse complement strand
AAATACCGATCAGGTTCTTAGAACTTGTGGCGCATGCCGACATCGAACAGCTTGTCCGTCGCGCCGCCAGTATCGGTGTTGTATTTCGCGCCGCTGTCGTTGGCCGTGCGCGAGAAACTCGTGTACAGCGCCGTACGCTTGGACAGGTCGTAGACGTAGCCGACAGCGATCTGGTTGGCATCGGCATTGGCGGTCGCCTTGTCGGACAACTTGATCCAGGAAGCCTTGAATGTGCCTGAGCCAAACGGCACGGTCACGCCCAACAATGCATTGCGGGTATCTGCACCGGCAGCGACAACGCCGCTCGGCGCCACCACATCCTTGTTCCATGCATAGGTCGCATACACGGCTGCCGGACCGAAGTTGTAATTACCGCCCAACATGGTGGTCTTGCCTGTGACGTTGCCGGTGGCATCGTTGGTGCCGGTGTAGGTCAGCACCACGTCGAGCGGGCCGTTCTTGTATCCGGTGAACCCGGCGATCGTGCGGTTGGCGCTGGTGTTGCCTGCGGTTTCACCGAAGCCGTACATCAATTGCGCGCGGATGCCGTTGGCATCGTAGTTGTAGCTGAGTGCGTTATCAACGCGTGCACCGGAATAATTGAAGAGACGTCCGGTATCGCCTGCCAGCGCATCGACGAACGGATCGAACGTCGGTGAGTTCGCGAAAACCGGCGTCATCTGGCGTCCGAGCCGCACGCTTCCGAAGCCGCCGTTCACACCCAGCCAAGCCTGGCGTCCGAACAAGCGACCACCTTGGCCCAGGGCGCCATTGTCCACACCGAAGCCGTTCTCAAGCTGGAAGCTGGCGGACAGGCCGCCACCGAGGTCTTCCGTGCCCATGAAGCCCAGACGGCCACCGTTCAGGATGCCGCTGTCGAGACGGGTAACGGAGCCGGCAGCGCCACCGTTATTGTCATGACTTATGCCCGCGTCGACAATACCGTAGATCGTTACGTTGGTTTGCGCAAATGCTCCATTTGCAAACGCGGCAGCGACCAGAATCCCCAGCAATGATTTTTTCATGTTTCTCCTCGATTTCGTTTTTCAAGTTTTCACGCATTCAAAAGAGCTCTTGATGAGCCCCCTCTGAATCCTGCCCTACATCGTGATCACGCCGCCCTTTTACGGGACTTCAACTACGCGCAATCATTTTTCGGAAGCGTAGGGTTGCGCTGATTCAATTACCAATATCGTTTTTTAATGGGATGGATACTTTTTTCGCATAGCTAGAGGCGTGCAGGTTCGTCTAGGAATGCCGCCGGATACGAAAGAGGAGAGGCTTTTCAGAGTAAGGACGTAATGAAAAAAAGCTGGAAGACGCTGCCATAAAAAATTGCGCGCACCGTACCGTCGGCTGTCATGAAGCCCGCGACAACAGCGCGAAATAATGAAAGACCGCCCTCCTTTGTGGCGAAAACGACACAGTCACGCGCTCGCCAAGCAGATGGATTGCAAGCAGTAAGAATCTATGCGGTGGCAACGCGTTGATCGCGCAACTGCGCTCGCCACAGCGAAAGAAAACACATTTGCCGTGCCATGGAAGTCCCTGGCGCCGCACTTTTCCTCGACGCTCGCCAACAGCTCCCGACCTGCTCGCTCCACCTGAATAAACAGCTATTTTTTCATCTCTCATGGAACCGCGGCTCACGAGTTGCCACTTATTCAATGTGATCATTATTGCAACTAAATTGTTGCATGGTCATTGCATTGGCGACACGCCACGAACGTTTAACTATTTCTAAGTGAGGAATTCCATGAGTATTTCCAGTGTTTGTATTACCGCCGCTCATTACGCGACATGCGGCGCGGTGCCTCTTCCCCAGCAAGAAAATGCCCGGCAGCCCGACGCTGGCACCCCACCACCATCCGACGCGCCGGTGCGACAAGAACCGCGTCGTCACAGTTCGATGGCCTCCAACCTGCGCGCTGCTTTCCTCGAACAACAACGAGCTGCCAATTCCGAAACCCTTGAATTGACTACGTTTACGCGAGGCGCTGCTACCACTGACGCAGGCTCGCCGAAGAAGGCTGGATCTGCAAAATCTGAAACATCGAAAAAGACCGCCCTTTCCGAAGCCGGCATTGCACCGCCGAGCCCGGAAGACATGCAGGCCCTGGTCGATGCAGGCAAACAAATCCAGGCAGATTTCGCGGCTGGCAAATATGCCGACTATGGCAAAGAGGTCACTATTGCCGGCATTGCAGCGGTTGAAATCCCGAACGACGACAAGGGCATTCGCAATTTCCGCTCTTTGCTGTCTGCATCGAAAGAAGCTATTGGCACCAACGGGGTATCAGTATTGGTTCGCAAGCACGAGGGCTATACAGGTGCACGCTTGTTTGCGCTTAAACAGGACCATGGCGGAACTGTGGGCGGCCTCACTCCGGAAGGAACGATCATCAGCATTTGCAAGGGTTCGATGAAGGTTCCACGGGAAGAAGACAATCGATTTACCGACATCATCGATATCCTGTGCGCAGCACACGAGGAACAATCTGGTGGTGGTGTTCCCCATTTCGCCTGCATGGCCTCCATTGCAGAGTTGTACAACAAAAAAACCGGTGCCGAGATGATCGGTGTTGTCAACAAGTACGTGGAAGACCATACCCCTGGATGGACCGACCAACACACCCAAGACAACAAAAAACTGTATGACAAATTTGTCTACCATGGAACGATCAACGGTGAGCCGGCAGAAATCCATTTGCCGCTGGTCGGCATGCGCATGAATCGCGAACTGCGCGAACAGATCAAGGAAACCGGTAAGCCCCTTCCAAAGCCCACGCAAAACTTTACCGACTTCAGCACGCTTCCGTCTTACGACAATGCCCATGATATCTACGCGGCGGCATACGAGTTGGATCAGCAGGAACTGGCGGCCGGCAAAGGCAAGCAAAAGGCTGCCGACGAATCAGGCCCCTCGCGACTAGCCGCTTGAGATAAACCTCTCGCTTCAAGCTAGGCAAAAGAACTGCAGCCGGCTCATGTCGGCTGCAGTCGGCGGTCTCGCCTGCAATTGGGAAAACCGCCGCAATGACATTCGCGGCATCAGTCTTTCCTGATGCGCAGCATCACCTCCGTGCTATCGCGAAGCACGCATGTAACTCACGTTGAACAACATGAATTGAAGGAAACAAGATATGACTATCTCAACGACTTCGGCGAATCCCGCAGGAAATGTCGAGCACATTCCGTTGGATACGCTCTCCTCGTCTTCGGCCGCTAACGAGCGCGGCGAGATGCCGGCGGTGAAGGCAGCACCGAGCAATCTGTCCCCCAAGGCATTGGGGAAGCAGCCTGCAACCACACGAGCAAATACGGCGACGGGGCCGATTTCCCCTTTTAACATCCGGGAAATGGTTCCCGCCGAAGTGCAACAGCGGGTCAGTCCCTGGAATGTTCCGCGGCAAATCTACAATCATTTCCTTCCGCCGGCTCCTCGAAATGTCCAGGAGCTACTTGGCGCATACGAAACTGCAATTCAAACAGTCAGGGCTTCCAGGCCGGTGAACCCAACCGCCTACAAGGCGTTCCAGGCGAAAAGACAAGCGGCGCTCGATCTCGAATTCCGTGCCGCGATACAAACGCAGCAAGCAGAACTGTTGGAAAAGGCGTCTTCACTTCTGACGACATTAAAGGGACAGGCGGGAAATCTTCCCGCGAACGTCGCGTCCCTATTCGAGAACGTGGAGAATATTTCGCGTGGAGACATCCAGGAAAAAGCCGCACAAATAAAGCAAGAGGCGGCAAAGAGCTGGGGCGACGTGGGCACAGCATGGGATTCAGCACTCGTCGACTATCTGGACGCGCATCAACTGGATCGTCAGGAACTGGAAGCCGGCTTTGCAAGGGCAGGTTCTCCCGCCTATGCTTCCCGCGTTGCGGCACCGGTCGTGCTCAGCGCTGCCATGGCAATTCCCTCTTTCATCCATCCTGACAAGGTCGCACAGCGATTCGCACTGTCCCTGGGTAACGCAGCCATTGGTCTTGGTGTCGGCGCAGTTCTCCATCCGCTTACGTATGCAATGACGACGCTGGCATCGGTCACTTGGGCAGACCGGCTGTTCAATCACGCGTCCGATATCCAGGACCTGCTCGGGACGAAAATGATCGATGAAGTCGGTCGCGACCTGCAAACGGCCCTGCAACAGGCAGGCGAAGCGCTGGAGGCTTGGAACGGCGTGAAGAACGGCAGCGATACGCAAGCCAAATCGACTGTTCTGGCAAATTTGAAGCATGCGGAAAAAAACCTGAAGGCGGCAGAACATGAGTACCTGATGCGCGCGGACTTGAATCGGATTTATATACAAGGTTTCCAGAATCAAGGCATTGCCAACGGACTCAAGTTCTATGCCAATTCCTCGGTCGGCGTTGTTTCCGCCCTGCTTGGTTCCCAATGGGGCGCTTCCATCCAGCTGGGTGCAGCGGCCACGCACTTCGCCGCACATATGGCGATTTCAGGCGACGATGAAAAAAACAAGCAGTTGAGAATGTTCTACCTGCGCATGCGCGCATCCGTGCCTGAGTCCGAAGCATCCGAGGCTCCGACCGAGGCCGAACTGACTCGCTTCAGCAACGAGATCCGTGATCCGTT
>DASVLM010000767.1:0-3069 GCA_036384875.1 Noviherbaspirillum sp. | reverse complement strand
CTCGGGGATGCGATTCCGGATGATCGGGATGGACGATGCCGGATTCGATTCCTGGGTCGCCACGCGAAAGAGCGCAGGCAAGTCACTGGATTTGAAAGCGTACCTTGCCTTCCAGCGCCCCAGCCAGAATGTCAGGCCCGGCTTCTGGGCCGCGGTCGACCGCGATCTCTTCCGCCGCATCACCGAACGCTGCGTCGCCCCCGGAGAGCCATGCATGAGCGACATCATGCGCAAGGATCGCGGCGGCGACGACATACCGGGCATGCGGATGGACACGCCTCCGAAGACGCTGCCGCGCCCCGCCCCCGGCCAACCGCCATATCCGCCCCACCCCATCACGCCCGCCACGCCGCGCCCCATAACCGAGCCGATTCATGACCATTGACCTACCCACGGCGATTTTCGGCCGCTTCACGCTCGACGCGCTGCCGCTTCACGAACCGATCGTGGTCGGCACGTTCGCCGGCGTCGCCCTGCTCGGCGGTGCGCTGGTCGCGGCGCTGACCTATTACAAATGCTGGTCCTATCTGTGGCGCGAATGGTTCACGAGCGTCGATCACAAGAGGATCGGCGTGATGTACATGATCCTCGGCCTGATCATGCTGCTGCGCGGCTTTTCCGACGCGATCATGATGCGCCTGCAGCAAGCCATGGCGTTCGGCGCCAACGACGGATATTTGCCCGCGCATCACTATGACCAGGTGTTCACCGCGCATGGCGTGATCATGATCTTCTTCGTGGCGATGCCGTTCGTCACGGGGCTGATGAACTTCGTCGTGCCGATGCAGATCGGCGCGCGGGACGTGTCCTTTCCCTTCCTCAACAATTTCAGCTTCTGGATGACCGCGATGGGCGCAGCCATCGTGATGATGAGCCTGTTCGTCGGCGAGTTCGCCAAGACCGGCTGGCTCGCCATGGCCCCCTTGTCGGAGAATGATTATTCGCCCGGGGTCGGGGTCGATTACTATATCTGGGCGCTGCAGATTGCCGGCGTCGGGACATTGCTGTCGGGCATCAACCTCATCTGCACGATCGTGAAGCTGCGCGCCCCCGGCATGACGATGATGAAGATGCCGGTCTTCACCTGGACGTCGCTCTGCACCAACATCCTGATCGTGGCGGCTTTCCCGGTGCTGACCGTGGTGCTCGCCTTGCTCGGCCTCGACCGTTACCTCGGCACGCATTTCTTCACGAACAGCATGGGTGGCAACTACATGATGTACGTGAACATGATCTGGATCTGGGGCCACCCGGAAGTCTACATCCTGATCCTGCCTGCGTTCGGCGTGTTCTCCGAAGTCACCGCCACCTTCTGCGGCAAGCGGCTGTTCGGCTACACCTCGATGGTCTACGCGACGGTGGTCATCACCATCCTGTCCTATCTGGTGTGGCTGCACCACTTCTTCACCATGGGATCGGGCGCCAGCGTCAACAGCTTCTTCGGCATCACGACGATGATCATCTCGATCCCGACGGGCGCGAAGATCTTCAACTGGCTGTTCACCATGTATCGCGGTCGCATCCGCTTCGAATTGCCGATGATGTGGACGGTCGCGTTCATGCTGACCTTCACCGTCGGAGGCATGACCGGCGTGATGCTCGCGGTGCCGCCCGCCGACTTCGTGCTGCACAACTCGCTGTTCCTGGTCGCGCATTTCCACAACGTGATCATCGGCGGGGTGGTGTTCGGCATGTTCGCCGGCATCACTTACTGGTTCCCGAAGGCGTTCGGCTTCCGGCTCGACCCGTTCTGGGGGAAAGTCAGCTTCTGGTTCTGGGTGTCGGGTTACTGGTTCGCCTTCACCCCGCTCTATGTACTGGGGCTGATGGGCGTGACGCGACGCCTGCGTCATTTCGACGATCCCAGCCTGCAGATCTGGTTCCTGATCGCGGCGTTCGGTGCGCTGCTGGTCGCGATCGGCATCGCCGCCCAGTTGATCCAATTCTATGTCAGCTTCCGCGACCGCGATCGGCTGAGGGACACGACCGGCGATCCCTGGGGCGGCCGTACGCTCGAATGGTCGACGAGCTCGCCGCCGCCCGCCTACAATTTCGCTTTCACGCCGGTGATCCACGATCTCGATGCGTGGCAGGATATGAAGGACCACGGCTTCCAGCGGCCGACCGCCGGTTTCCGTCCGATCCTGATGCCCCGGAACACGCCCGCCGGGCTGATCCTCGCCATGCTGGCGGCGGTGTGCGGCATCGCACTGATCTGGTGGGTGTGGTGGCTGGCGGCGCTGAGCTTCGTCTCGCTGATCGGCTATGCGATCCACCACACGTTCAACTATGACCGCGAATTCCACATCCCGGCCGAAGAAGTCGCGGCGGCGGAAGACGCCCGCACGCATCAACTCGCGCTGACGGGAGCCTGAGCCATGGCCGACGCACAGACCATGACCGACGCCCAGGGCAATCCGATCTTCCTGGTACTCGACGAGCACGATCACGAAGCCGGCGGCAGCACGATGCTCGGCTTCTGGATCTATCTGATGAGCGACTGCCTCGTCTTCGCGATGCTGTTCGCGTGTTTCGGGGTATTCGGGACGAGCTATGCCGGCGGCCCGAAGCCGTCCGAGATCTTCGAATTGCCGCTCGTTGCGCTCAATACGACGATGCTGCTGCTGTCGTCGATCACCTACGGCTTCGCCGTGCTGGCGATGGACGCCAATCGCAAGCCGGCGATGCTCGCCTGGCTGGCGATTACCGGGCTGTTCGGCCTTGCCTTCGTCGGCATCGAGCTCACCGAATTCGCCAAGCTGATCGCCGAAGGCGCGACGCCCGAGCGCAGCGCGTTCCTGTCGTCCTTCTTCACGCTGGTCAGCACGCATGGACTGCACGTCAGCGTCGGCATCATCTGGTTGGTTACGCTGATGGTCCAGGTGGGACGTCACGGGCTCACCAATGCCAATCGCCGTCGCATCTTTTGCCTGTCGATGTTCTGGCACTTCCTCGACGTCATCTGGATCGGGGTCTTCACCTTCGTCTATCTGCTGGGAGTGCTGCGATGAGCGGCGATACGCACGACGCGCACGGCCATGCGCCCGCGCACGGTTCGCGCAAGACGTA
>DASVLM010000766.1:0-13069 GCA_036384875.1 Noviherbaspirillum sp. | reverse complement strand
TATAGATGTTGTGCGAAGTGTTGCGCCTTGCGTAATTTACCATCAGCGCCGTCGACGCGGCGCCGCACACAAAAGACAGGATGGACAGGAAAGCCGTTGCCGCCAGCGCATATTCGCCGAGGACGAGGTCGTCTGCCGCCGACGACACGATGCCCGACATGTGCGAGGTGTACTGGCCGATGGCGAGGTAGCCGCCGGCATTGAGCGCGCCGGCGATAAAGGCGAGCGATGCGCCAAGGTGCAGGTTGGAGCGGGCGGTGCGCTGCGCGGAGGTCAGCGAACTAAGGTAGTTAATTGGCATTGGTACTAAGGCTTCCAGGGACGGGCGGCGCAATTCATTTGCCCTCCCCATACAATTTTTCAAGGCAAGAATTGCAAATGCCGTGCGTAACCTGCGGCGGCGCATCGTCTTCCAGCAGGCCGAAACGGGCGACCGCCTCTTCGACTTCGACCCACAGATCGCGCGTCAGATGGACTTTCTTGCACCAGCTGCACATGCGCATGGTGCTGCCATTGCCGGGTTCGGCGGTGACAGTGAGCAGCGACGCGCGAGGTTCGACACGCAGGAGACGACAATGGAATTCAACCGCTGCGCCATCGGGCGATACGATATCCATTTCCATGGAGCGGCGAAGGCCGGGGGAATCGCAGCGGAAAGGCATGCGTTGCAAGGGAATGCCGCTGCGGGCGCGGTCCAGCAGCACTTCATGCAAATGACGGGTTTCGGTGCCGGCGACGAAGTCCAGCAGCGAGCGGCCGAGCACGGCATCGCGCAGCACGGCCGGCGTCTCATTTTCGAGAGCGAACGCATCCCAGCCGCCGCCCACTTCGATGAGGCGGTTGTCGCAATCGATCCGATAGGAGATTTCCATGCCGCTCACGCTCCTCTCCATGCCATCCGTTACCACAGGGCATTTATATCATGTGCGAGCGGGACGCGGGGCGCCGGCCGGGAGGTGCTGTTGCGGCTGGAAAGAAAAAAAGGAGCGAAGGCACGAAGGCCTCCGCCCCAAGCCTCAGGAGACACTGAGGAGAGACTGCAGCGATCGCGCCTGGATGTCAGGCTTGATAAATCGATCCTGCGGTGGGCACGCACTTCCCACGGCGAGAATGTAGCAGCCGCTCCACAAGAGAAAATCCGGAAAGTTGGCAAGTCCTGCTAAGAAGATTCAGCAACCGATCACCGGCAAACGGCATTCAAGGCAGGACGATCGCGCCGCGCAGCCAGTCGAACAGCGCCTTGACCCGTTGCAGCTGGCGGATGTCCGGATGTGCAAGCGCCCACAAGTCAGTGTCGAGCTCTTCCAGAGGTCCGGCGACGATTGCCGCGTCAGGATGGTCCTGCAGCAGGAAGAGCGGCGCGACGCCCGCGCCCATGCCATGCAGCACCGCTCCCGCCACCGACAGCACGCTGTTGGCACGGTATTGCGGACGCAGCCGGGGCAGGCGCTGGCGCCGCCATTTTTGCGAGGGATGGTCAGGTAGCGAGTCGTCGAGCGCGATCCAGTCCATCTCTTCGAGGCTGCGTTTTTCAGGATGACGCGCGAGGTAGTCGCGGCTGGCGAATACTGCGGATCGCACCGTTCCCAGCCGTGTTCCAACCAGGTGCTCCGGCGGCTTGCGGGTGGCGCGGATGGCGACGTCGGCGTCGCGCCGACTGAGGTCGGCGAGCACATTCGATGCCACCAGCTCCAGCTCGATCTTCGGATACGCGCGCGCAAATCCGGCGAGCACCGGCATCAACAGCGCGTGGAGGACGGAATCGGTGGTCGATACGCGCAACACGCCGGATGGCTGCGCATCGGTTTTCGTCGCCGCTTCGCGCGCGTCCAGCAGGTGCGATTCGATGCGCTCCGCATGCGCCGCAAGTTCCAGCGCGAGGTCGGTCGGCTGGTAGCCCTGGCGGCTGCGGTCGAACAGCACTTCGCCGAGCTGCTTTTCCAGCTTCTTCACCGAACGAAACACCGTTGAAGCATCGACCCGAAGACGTTCCGCAGCACCGGTCAGCGTGCGTCCGCGCACCAGCGCCAGCACCAGCTCGAGGTCGGCAAGACCGGGAACGTTTTGCGTTTTTGCATAGGAAGCTTTCATGGATGCCTATTTTGATTGTCTGGATGCATAGCTACATTAGCACCACACCAACCGACAATGAAAGGACACACCATGGCACTCACCTTGATCAGTCATGCACTCTGCCCCTATGTACAGCGCGCCGTCATTGCACTGTCCGAGAAAGCGGCGGCTTACGAGCGGGTCGACATCGACCTGAAGAACAAGCCGCAATGGTTCCTCGACATTTCCCCGCTGGGCAAGACGCCGGTGCTGAAGGTTGGCCGCGAGGCGATTTTCGAATCGGCGGTGATCTGCGAATACCTCGAAGACACCATCGCGCCGGCACTGCATCCTGCCGACCCGCTGCAACGCGCGCGGCACCGCGCATGGATGGAATTCGCCTCCGCGACGCTGAACGGCATCTGGACTTTCTACACCGCGCAGGATGAAGCGGCGTACGAGTCAGCGGCAAGGGCGCTGCAGGAACGTTTCGCGCAACTGGAGCGCGCACTCGGCACGGGCCCGTATTTCGCGGGAAGGGACTTCAGCCTGGTGGATGCGGCATTTGCGCCGGTGTTCCGCTACTTCGATGTATTCGACGCGGCAAGCGGGGTGGAGGTGATGCGGGCGGCACCAAAGGTACGCGCGTGGCGCGCGGCGCTGGCGGAACGCGCATCGGTACGGAAAGCGGTGGGAAGCGACTACGCTACCTTGCTGCGTGGCTTCGTTATCGAGCAAGGCGGCGTGCTCGGACGCCGCCTCGGTGGGCAGAAGTGAATCAGCCGCTGCGCTGCATTGCCGCACGCAGGCGGCGCGCGCGATTCTGGCGCAGCCAGTACATTGCGCGGTGGATGTCGACCACACCGGTCCCGGCCACCGGCGCCGCCCATTCATCGTTGGCGCAGACTTCGATCGGCAATGGCAGCACACTGCCGTGCTCGCCGACCGCCACGCGGGCATCGTGGTAATTGCCGTAGATGGCTTCCACGTTGTCGGTGTCGGGCGTGCGATCCTTCCATTGCAGCGTGAAAACGACATCCGGCCGCTCTCTCTCACCGATGACCGGCAGTTCGAGCAATTCGGACTCGCCGCTCACGGCACGCGTGATCATCCATGCATGCGCCGCGGCGCGCGTCGTGAACACGCGCTCGTGGCGCTGGCCGTTGTCGTAGAGAGTGGCAACCATGTAGACAAACATGAAGATCCTCTGTTGCTGTTTTTATGGGGAAAAGCGAAACGGACCGCATGGCCCGCGGCCGGAAGATTGCCTCGATATCCCGTGCGGCGTGAGTGCGCCGGCTTGCCGGGCATTGCGACTACGCAGGAGTTGTAGGGAGGGAGCCCCGGCAGCGGCGCGGCTGCGGGAAACCGCCAGCGCTTTCTGATCCCTTTGTCGGGGTATCGTCAGCTATGTTTACGTGATTCCGCAGCCTGCACCACCCATGAACATGGGATTTTTACCATTCATGGGAAAGAAAAATGCTGACGGAGCGCAAATTTCAGCGCTTTGACACGAGTTTCATCACTGCCTTGTAGCGAAAACAATCGACGCGATGGTCGTTCACCATGCCGATCGCCTGCATGTACGCGTAGATGATGGTGGATCCGACAAACTTGAAGCCGCGCCTGGACATGTCCTTCGAGATGCGGTCCGACAGCTCCGTCTTGGCCGGGCCGCTGCCTGGCCAGGCATTCTGGATCGGCTTGCCGTCGACATAAGCCCAGAGAAAAGGCGCCAGGCCGCCGAGCTCGTCGCGCAATTCCAGATAAGCCTGCGCATTGGTGATCGCTGCGGCGACCTTCAGGCGATTGCGAATGATGCCCGGGTTGGCGAGCAGTTCCGCCACCTTCTTGTCGTCGTAGCGGGCGATCTTTTCCGGGTCCCAGCCGTCGAAGGCGGCGCGATAGTTCTCGCGCTTGTTCAACACCGTCTCCCAGCTCAGCCCGGCCTGCGCGCCTTCAAGGTTGAGCATCTCGAACAGCTTGCGCTCGTCGCGGCAGGGCACGCCCCATTCTTCATCGTGGTAGGCGAGATAGAGAGGGTTGGCCGGATTGGCCCAGGAGCATCGGGTATGGTTCATCTTGCAACACAGAGTCGGCAGGAATGCCGATTCTACGACAGCGCATGCATGATGGCAGGCACTTCCGCCGCGAGTTCGCTCGCCATGTAGCCGAGCGGGCCGTAGCGCTGCGCCAGCTTCTCGCCGGCGCGCGCATGCAGCGCCACGCCCCAGGCGCAGGCCTGCTCCAGCGAGGCGCCGCGCGCGGCGAGCCCGGCGATGATGCCGGCCAGCGTGTCGCCCGAGCCTGACACCGCCAGCCCGATGTTGCCGCCCTCATGCCGCCACACGCGACCGTCGGGTGCGGCGAGGAAGGTGGGCGCTCCCTTCAATGCCACCAGTGCATTCCAGCGTCGTGCCGCCTGCAGTGCCGCTTCGCAGGGCCGCTCCTGCACGGCGCGCTTGTCGGCGATCGTCAGGTGTGCCATCTCGCCCGCATGCGGCGTCAGCAGCACCGGCGACGAGAAGCTCGGCACATAGCGCTGCTGCTGCGGTGTCGATGCGTCCACCGCATGCAGCTGGCGACGCACCACATTCATCGCGCAGGCATCGAGCACCAGCTTCACGTTCTCCAGCTTCGGCAGCAGCGCCATCACCAGCGCGCAGGCGGCCTGGTCGTCCAGCATGCCGGGGCCGATCAGCACTGCATCGTAACGCCCCACCAATGGCGCGAGCTGCTCCGCCGCTTCGGGCGCGATGCCGCCGACAGGGGTTTCGGGCAACTCGATCACGCGCGATTCCGGTACCGCCAGCGCTACCAGGCGTGCCACTGCCGCGGAGGTCGCTACCGCCAGCTTGCCCGCGCCGGCACGCAAGGCCGCGGTCGCCGCGAGGATCACCGCACCCGGCATCTCGCGCGAACCGGCGATCACCAGCACGCGGCCGCGCTCTTCCTTGTCGCCATCGGCGGACGGCATCGGCAACGGCCAGTCGCGCAGCGTGTGCTCGCTGACCGGCGTGATGGAACTGACGCTGAACTCGCTCATGATTTCGGCGCGGCCGGCACGTCCGGCTCGGCAGTGACGGGCGTGCCTTCCTCGCGCAGCGGCGCGGTGAAGTTGATGAGGCGCGGCACCAGCTTGCCGTGCCGGCCATGCGCAGGGTCGAACTCATACGAGGTGACGCCGCAGTTCGGCACATCGGCCGCGCGGTCGATCTCGAGGATCTGCTGCTCGTCCATGCGCTCCAGCAGGTAGCGGAAGCAGTTGACGATGACCTGGTGGCCGACGATGAGCACGCGTTCGCGTCGATACTCGCGGCAGATGGTATCGACCACGCTGCGCAGGCGCAGGATGACATCGCACCAGCTCTCGCCGCCGGGCGGACGGAAATAGAACTTGCCGACATGCGAGCGCTGGTGATGCAACTCCGGATATTTCTGCACGATGCCCACCTTGGTCAGGCGGTCGAGGATGCCGAACTCCTTCTCGCGCAGGCGCTCGTCGGCGGCGAAGTGAATGTCGTCGATGTCGATACCCGCCGCACGCAGCGCGATCTCGGCCGTCTTGCGTGCGCGCGAATAGGAGGAACAGAGCACGACGTTGGGTTGTTCATGCGGCGGCATCGCGCCGATCCAGTGGCCGAGCGCCTCGGCCTGGCGCTCGCCGAGTTCGGACAGCGGCGTATCGATGTCGCGCGCGGCAATGTCGATCAGCGGTACTCCGGCCGCCTCGGCCGCATCGCGCGCCACATTGCCGGCGCTCTGTCCGTGGCGTGCGATCCAGATGACGTCAGGCCATTTTTGTTCCTGCATGCTTGTCTTTCCTTGAATGATAGGAAAGACAATGGCGAGGGGATGAAGTTTCAGCCGCGGACTGCTGCCTCGATCGCAGCAACGTCGATCTTCTTCATGTGCATCATCGCCTCGAACGCGCGCTTGGCGGCTGCATGGTCCGCACTGGTGTAGGCCTGCGTCAGCACTATCGGCGTGACCTGCCAGGACAGGCCCCATTTGTCCTTGCACCAGCCGCACATGCTTTCCTCGCCGCCATTGCCGACGATGGCGTTCCAGTAACGATCGGTTTCTTCCTGGTCGGCCGTTGCAACCTGGAACGAAAACGCTTCGCTGTGCTTGAAGGCAGCACCGCCATTGAGGCCAAGGCAAGGAATGCCCATCACGGTGAACTCGACGGTGAGCACCTCTCCCTGCTTTCCGGCCGGATAGTCGCCGGGCGCGCGGTGTACGGCATCCACGGAGGAATCGGGGAAGGTATTGGCGTAAAAATTCGCCGCTTCCTCGGCGTCGCCGTTGTACCAAAGGCAAATCGTGTTCTTTGCTGGTTTCATTGCGTCACTTCTCCAAGATGATGAGACGTCTGAAACTGCAGTGTACAAGATGCTATTGGTTGTATTGGTTGGCGAGTAAAGGAAATTGATCAGCTGACGCAACAACTGCAGGCGAGTGCCTGCAGTTGTTTACTTGATGATGTGATTGACTCCGGCCAAGGCCGGTGAAGAGCTTGATTACGGCCCGGTGGTTGCGTGGGTTTCCGTCTTCGCGGCCGCAGTGACGGTGGCGGAAGGATCGCCGCTCCACACCACGTTGTCGTCCACCGCATACAGCTTGCACGGCTCGGTGCTGTGCTTCTGGCAATCCGCCAGTACCTGGTCGACCGGATCGTCGCCGTCTTCCGCCCAGCTCCATGCACCGGTCGGCGATACGGCGAAGGCGCGCGGATAAGGCTTGGTGAGGAAGACCTTGTACTGCTCGCGTCCGCCTTCCTTCAGGTACGGAACAGCATTGATGTTGTCGATCGATGCATAGTCGGTCTTCGGAATCTTGATTTCGTCCGACAGGGCCACCACCGGTTCGGTCGGCATGCCGAGTTCCTTCAGGAACTGCTCGGTAGCCGGCCACCAGATCTTCACGCCGTCGCGGCTGCCGCTCATGCCGTGCGCGTCGTTCTTGAATACGCCGAACGCCACCAGCTTCGCATGGCCGCCGGCCTGGGTATAGGCGTCATACATGCGGGACGCAAGCTCCGGGCCGAAGTGCTGGTCGTTCGCACCGTAGAACCAGAGGCTGGGCAGCGCGGTGCGCGCGCCGTAGTCGCCGAAGGCTTTCACCAGCGAGGACTCCCAGCGGCAGCTGCCGCCATGCATGCGCAAGCCGCCAGCGAAATTGATCAAGCCGCGCACGCCGGGGAAGTTGCGAGTGCCAAAGGCGAGCGCGGTGAGGCCGCCGTAGGACTGGCCGGCGACCAGGATGCGGGTCTTGTCGACCCACGGTTGCGTGCGCAGGTATTCCAGCGCGCCTTCGAGGTCGTCTGCCTGGGTGTCGCCGTGCGCTTCCATGTTGCAGCCAGGATCGATGTAATCGCCGGTCGACTTGGAAAAGCCCTTGCGCATCGGGATCACCACCGCATAGCCGCGCCGCACGAATTCGCGGCTCAATACGATGAAGCGGTCGCGCCCTTGCGAACGCGGATTGCCGAGCGCCTTGCCGTGGTTCATCACGACCAGCGGGAACGGGCCGTCGCCCGGCGGCTTGAACACGGTGGTTTCGAGCTGCACCGCTTCGCCGCCGGAGACGACGGGAATCATGACGACTTGCTCATTGAGTGCGGTATCCAGCGTGACCGCAGGAACCGGCGTCGCATGGGTAAGAAGAATGAAGGCCAGTGCGATCAGGCCGATAACGGTTTGGATGGTGGGGAAGTTCCACTTCTTCTTCGGGTTACTTTTCTGCAGGAAGAGTTCTGACATGGATTTCACGCTCGTCGAATTGCACACACCGCTGCGCTTGTGCGCGGGTACCTTGCCTCGCGAACACATCGCTTCTGGCATGCGCTTGTTGCGCACGGTCCATGTGGAAGAGATGCATGATGCAAAGCCGCGGCTACCTCCCTTTCAAGAGTGGAAAGTCACTCTTGATGTAGCACAACGTTGCCCATTCTAAAGAGCGGATTTCCCCGCTTCAATACTCATTCATGCAACTCGTAAAGATTTGTTTCAGGAAGATTTATGAGAGTGAAAACTTCCTTGATGGAAGGCCAACGAAACACATGTGTTTCGTTGCGGATACATTAATCGTGGCGGGAAGAACTGCGGGAGGAAAGAAAAAATACATGCGCATCAATGCATTCGTTTCGATTGTTTTTTCAACCATGCGCAACCTTTATGATGTGCCTTGGTCAATAGCAGACATCGCTTTTTATGAGGATGAAATACATGAAAGTCGACGTCTATAAACGCCCTGAAAACGGCGGTCATTTTTCCTACCTGGCAGTACCCGAAGGCAGGCCGATTCCCAACGAAGCAACCGCGATCGATTGGGAAACGGCGGAACACAACGTCGATCTGGATGAAAACAATCAACCGGTGGACGGCCTCAATGCAATGGATGCACTGTCCCAGATCGAAACGAAGGGATATGCGATCTCCAGCAACCAGAACAAGATCCGGATAGGACCGAACGTGTAAGTCTTCAGCCGGCCACGTCTTGCCTGTTTTGTATGCGTGGCCGGCTTCTGCAGTTTCCCTCTCTTATTTTTCCGAGAAAGGCGCAGCCGCCGTCCATCCTTCCACAGGATCGATGTCGCGTGGCATGCCATAGCGCGGCCGTTGCACGGCCCATGCCGCTGCCACCGCGCATAACACCGCATCGAGCCAGTCGGCCGTGCCGTCTTCCACCAGCTTTCTTTTCAGCGCAGGCTTGCATTGCAATTGAATGCCGAGCGGATGCGTGCCGTTTTGCAATGCCTTGACGATATCGCCACGCGCGGCACGGCGTTCGGGCGTCTGCTTGGCACGCTCGTCGCTCTTGTAGGAAGCGCGCGTGACCATGCGCGCCACCAGTCCCGGATATCCCTCCAGCGCCACGCGGCGCGGGTCGCCTGCATGCTGGCCGAATACCGTGACGCCGGCTTGCAGCAGGCGGCGCGTTCCTTCATGGAACATGAAAGCCACCGGCGGGTTGACCCACTTCATCGACGGACTCGATCCCGCCGGCCCATCGGTGACGCGATGCGCGAACTTGCTGCCTGCCGGCCGCGCATCGCAATACGCCTTGAAGGTGTCGCGCAACTCGGCGCGTGAAAGACCGGCGCAATGCTCCACCAGCGCCGCCCATGATGTCGGCCATTGCAAATGCTCGACCAGTTCGCGCGAAAGTCCGAACGGAAAGTCGAAGGCCCCGACCCACTCGCCCGGCTGCGCGAGCCATGCTTCCCACGATTCCCAGTCGGCATGTTCGACCACGCGCTCGACCGTGAGCAGATTGCCGTCGGCATGGCCGTGCGCCACCGTGATCGGCTTGGCGCGACGCGGCGTGGAGGTGAAGTCGACTCCAATGATTTCCATGCGGCGAGTGTATCGCAAGGTCACT
This sequence comes from Noviherbaspirillum sp., assembly GCA_036384875.1. Lineage (GTDB taxonomy): Bacteria > Pseudomonadota > Gammaproteobacteria > Burkholderiales > Burkholderiaceae_D > Noviherbaspirillum. The sequence continues at coordinate 3,631 of DASVLM010000766.1, read as the reverse complement.
TGATTGAGGTCAGGGAATGATTCTGGCTGAAATCACTCCAAGCAATGAACAGACAACAACAAGATCGCCATGAGACATCACTCGCTGGTACGGCTGCTGCCGAGGTTTGCGCGCGCCGCGCTGGGCTTGACGCTGCTGCTGACCGCCTGCGCCAGCCTGCCGGATGTGACGAACCTTGGCAGGCGCGAACACGCCGCGCCGCCGCAAGCGCTGGAGGTCGTGACCTCGCATGGCGCAATGCCGGCCGCGCGCAAGGAAGCGCTGATCGACAGGCTCGCCGCCAAGGCCGGGCCGACCGATATCCTCAACAAGCACATCGCCGCGGAGCAGGCGATCAACGGCACGCCGCTGGTTGCCGGCAACAAGGTAACGCTGCTCGACGACGGCCCCGTCACCATGCGCGCGATGATGAACGCGATCCGCAATGCGCACGACCACATCAATCTCGAAACCTATATCTTTGAAGACGATGAAGTCGGCGATGCGCTGGCCAAACTGCTGATCGAGAAGCATCGCGCCGGCCTGCAGGTGAATGTGATCTACGACAGTGCCGGCACCCTCGGTACGCCGGCGGAATTCTTCGAACACATGCGCGACGCCGGCATCCATACACTGGAGTTCAACCCGGTCAACCCGCTGCATACCGGCGGCCAAGGCTGGGACCTGAACCAGCGCGATCATCGCAAGCTGCTGGTGGTCGACGGACGCATCGCCTTCACCGGCGGCGTCAACATCAGCCGCGTGTACGGCAAGAGCGCGATGCTGGCGAGTGCGCGCCGGCAAACGCCGAAAGACCCGAAGGAAGCGGCGTGGCGCGACACGCATATGCAGATCGAAGGTCCGGCCGTGGCCGAATTCCAGAAACTCTTCCTCGATACCTGGCAGCGCAAGACCGGCCACGCGCTGACCGGCGCGAATTACTTCCCGCCGCTGCAGCGCGAGGGCAACGCCCTGGTGCGCGCGCTCGGCAGCACGCCGGACCAGCCGGAATATCCGATCTTCAAGACCTACGTGTCAGCCTTCGTCAATGCCGACCGCAGCATTCACCTGACCACGGCGTACTTCGTTCCGGACAAGCAAGTGATGCAAGCCTTGATCGATGCCTCGAAACGTGGCGTCGATGTGCGCATTGTGTTTCCGAGCATCAGCGACGTCGGCATCATGCTGTATGCAGCGCGCTCGTTCTACAGCGAACTGCTGGGCGCGGGCGTGAAGGTGTACGAGCGCAAGAATGCGCTGCTGCATGCGAAGACGGCGGTGATCGACGGCGTGTGGTCCACCATCGGTTCGACCAATCTCGATATCCGCAGCTTCATGCACAACGACGAGATCAATGCCGTCGTGCTGAACACCGATTTCGCCGCGCAGATGGAAGCGCTGTTCCAGCGCGACATTGCTTCCTCGCATGAAGTCACCGCGGAGGAATGGCGCGAACGCGGACTGGGCGAGCGGATGAAGGAATGGGGCGTGCGATTGTTCCAGTACTGGCTGTGATGCCACCCGCAGCATCAGACCTTTTTGACGAACTCGGTTTTCAGGCTCATCGCGCCGAAGCCGTCGATCTTGCAATCGATGTCGTGGTCGCCGTCCACCAGGCGAATGTTCTTGACCTTGGTACCCATCTTTACGACACCGCCACCACCCTTCAGCTTCAGGTCCTTGATCACCGTGACCGTGTCGCCGTCCTGCAGGATGTTGCCGGCCGAATCGCGATAAACCTTCTTGCCTTCATCGGCGGCTTCCGCTGCGGCCTGCGCCGACCACTCGTGTGCGCACTCGGGACAGATGTAGAGGCCGCCATCTTCATAGGTGAATTCGGAGTGGCATTTCGGGCAGGCCGGCAGAGTGCTCATGACTTGAACTTTCGAGAGGAAGTGGAGTTGCGGAAGGCCGACAGTATACTGCGCGGCCTGCAAATTCCGACTGCAAACGCATTCCCGAAAATGGCAAGCTCGATCAGGGCTGCTTGCCTTCCACCACTTCCTGCGCAACGCGGAATGCATCCACCGCCAGCGGCGCGCCGCAATACACGGCGGCATGGAGCAGTACTTCGCGCAACTCTTCCGGCGTCGCGCCGTTGTTCAGTGCGCCGCGCAGATGCCCTTTCAATTCATGCGAACGGCCGAGCGCGGTCAGCATCGCGACGGTGACGAGGCTGCGGGTTTTCATGTCGAGTCCGTCGCGCTGCCACACCGTGCCCCAGGCGTTGCGCGTGATGAATTCCTGCAGCGGCATGGTGAACTCGGTTGCGCCGGCAAACGCCTTGTCGACGAAGTCTTCGCCCATCACCTGCTTGCGCGTCTTCAAGCCGTCTTCGAATTGCTTGTCTTTCATGCCTGGCTCCGGAAAAAAGGAACCATTATCCGACATGCACCTGCAGAGCGGTTTGCCGGCGCAAGCAAGGAAATTTAATCGGCAACCTTCGGCGCGGCTGAGCTGTAACGCCGCGTCTTGTAGGCATGCGCGCGCTGGCGTCGCGCCCAGTTCTCATCGTGCTCGTTCGGTGAAACGATGGGCACCTGCAAGCACACGCTTTGCGTCGGCAGTACTTCGCGCCAGTCGCGAATGAGGGTGCGATAGGCTTCGCCGACGGGACGAATGTTGCGGTCGAGGTCGTAGAGGCCGAGCGGGTCGACATGGCCGTTGTTCTCGCGCAGCGCGGTGTCCCAGTCGACCTGGTCGGTGAGCGAGTACCAGGTGAAGCCGACGATGGGCACACCGTCGTTGCGTACGCGCAGCACGTTGGCCCATTCCTTGCGCAACCACCTCACCGCTTCGTCGCCGTTCGGCCCCTGGCACAGGTTGGTTTCAGTATGCATCACCGGCAGGCGGTAACGCTCATGGTACTGGCGAGTGATGGTTGCGTAGCCGAAAATTTCGCCGGCCGCGCTCATGCTGCCGTCCGGCAAAACGAGATGCTCGTTGGTGCAGTAATAGTCGTTACCCATGATGCAGTGATGCTTGAGCGTGTTGCGCATGAAGAAGCGGTATTCCTCGCGCGTCATGCCATTGTCCATCAGGTATTCGTACATTTCCGAATCGACGCGGCGGCCGTAATTGAGGTCGAGCGAGAGGAAGCGGCGGGAGTTCGCCAGCTCCGCCGGCCGGATCGCGGCGGGATTCGCGGCATGGTAGTACTCCGACGACTCGCTCTGGATGAACAAGGCGTCGGGACGCGTTTCGAGGATAGCCTGCATGGCGAGGACGTTGGCTTTCACGACGTGCTTGAGCGCGGTGACGAAGCCGCGGTCCGTCGTCATCTGTTCGTTCCACCAGCCGTACAGCCCCGAGAACACGGCGCAGATGAACATCTCGTTGACCGGTGTGTAAAGCTGCACCCAGGGAAAGCGCTCGGCGAACGCCTTGGCATAGACCGCAAACAGTTCGGGAAAGTCCGGGTTCTGGAAATTGCCGATCCAGTCTGGCACGCCGAAGTGGCAGAGGTCGACGATGGGGATAAGGTTGCAGCGGTAGAGCTCGGCGAAGGCAAGGTCGGCGAATTCCCAGTCGTAGCGTTCCGGCCCGAGAAACGTGCGGTGCAGCGGCGGTCCGTAGCGCAGGAAATTGATGCCCAGTTCCTGCACCAGCGCGAAGTCGGTGCGCCAGTGCTTGTAGTGGCCGCATTTCTCCA
>DASVLM010000765.1:0-2688 GCA_036384875.1 Noviherbaspirillum sp. | reverse complement strand
GCTCGATAGCGACAATTTCGACGCACTGTGCATGGCGATCGAGGAGGTCGATCCGACGCGGCGCCACTATGGCGGTTACCTCTACATGCGCACGTATCCGCAGGCGGCGGCGCGCTTGCGCGTGGCGATGTTGCGCGGTCTGTCGCCGCAGGAGATGCAGCCCTGGCTTGAAGCCTGCTATCAATTCGCGGCGGCTGCTGAATCCCATCCGTATGTCGAGGCAGTCGGACGTCCTTTCGATGCCAGCCTGTTCTCGCATTTGCATCCAGAGGTGCAGTCGCAGGCGATGGCTGTGTTGCTGTTGCATGCAGTTGATGCGCCCGCCACCGCATCTGCTCTACGTGTGCATGCCGAAGCCATGATCGCGGCCGGTGCCGGCGCCATTTCAAGCCTGAGCATTGCATTGGCGAAGCATTGTCTTCCTTGCGGCAGGCTGGCATACGCGGAAGAGCTTGCAGGTGGGGATGCCTCCCCGCAGATACGCGCGACTGCAGCCAGCATGCGCGATGACATCGAGGCCGCCCTGCCGGCATTCGATGCCGCGCTCAAGCAGTTGCGCAAGGATGTCGGCAAGCGCAACGTCGCCTTGCCCGGTTTGCCGGGCGCGCTGCATCTGCTTTCCCTGCTGCGCTCGTCCGACCCGAAGGCCGGCAAGCAAGCCGACGGTTTGCTCGATGCGGCGCGGCGCGTGCTGCACGGAAGCGATCTCGCCATCTGGCGTCAGTTGTATCCGCTGCGCCAGGTGTTGGCGGGAACGATGAAACCGGAGGAGGCGCGCGCGCATCTCGACTCTACTACGTGGCCGCTGGCGCGATTGTTCCGTGAGCTGGTGCGCTACTGGATCGGTTTGCCGGCAACACGAGAACATATCGCGGACCTGGCCGATCTGGCGACGCAGTCCGAAGCGGCGGGTTTCGATTGGATCGCTTCACAAGCGGCTTCATTGCTGGAACGTCGCGGCGAGAAAAATTGGGGCAAACGCGCGGCGGCATGGCGCGAGCAACACGGCTTTACCGACGCCTGCAACTGGTTCGCGCCGCAGGAAACCTGGCAGCGCCAGCTCGATGCCTTGATCGCCTTGCGCCACGAGCCTGCTCCTGCGAGCGCGCCGGCAGAGGGCCAGATGCGCCTCGCATGGCTGATCGCCTACGAACCGAAATGGCACATGCTGGTCGTCGAGCCGCGCGAACAGAAGCGCGATGCGAAGGGAATGTGGACGCGCGGCCGGCCCGTTGCCTTGAAGCGCTTGCGCGAGGAGGCCGCGTCGATTTCTTACCTCATCGAGCAGGACCGCAATGCGGCGACGGCCATCCGCGCAATCTCGAACTATTACGGCGCGGCGAGCTACGAAATCGACGGCTACAAGGCGGCGCTCGCGCTCATCGGCCATCCGCATCTCTACCTGCGCGAAGTGCCCGACGCGCGTCTCGAACTGGTGCGCGGCGAGCCGGAACTGGTGGTGCGGGAAGAGCGCGGCAAACTGAAGCTGGTGATGCAGCCGCCTATCGATGCGCAAGCCGGCGCAGTGCGCATCGAAAAGGAAACGCCGACGCGCTTGCGCGTCTATGCAATCAATGACGGGCATCGACGTATCGCCGCCATCATCGGGCAGGAACTGTCGGTGCCGGCGCACGCTCGCGAGCAGGTGCTGAAGGCGGTGGGCGCATTGGCATCGGCGATCACGGTGCAGTCGGCCATCGGCGGTTCGACCGAAGCCGAAGCAGTCGACGGCGACCGTCGCCTGTTCGTGCATCTGCTGCCGCATGACGACGGTGTGCGGATGCAGCTCGCGGTGCAGCCCTTCGGCGAAGACGGCCCGGCCTACGCGCCAGGCCATGGCGCCGACAGCGTCATTGCCGAAGTCGGCGGCAAGCGCTTGCAGGCGCGCCGTGACCTTGCCGTTGAGCGCAGTGCGGCAGATGCGCTTGTGGCTGCCTGCACTGCGCTCGGCGATGCGGACTGCGCGCACGATGAATGGTCGCTGCCCGAACCGGCTGCTGCACTCGAGCTGCTGGTGCAATTGCAAGCGCAAGCTGAAGCCGGCGGCATTGTCATCACCTGGCCGCAGGGAGAAAGGTTTCGCATCGCCGGCAGCGCCGGATTCGCGCAGTTGCGTCTCGCGATCAAGGGCGAGCGCGACTGGTTTGCAGCCAGCGGCGAATTGCATATCGATGAAGACACGGTGCTGGATCTGCGCGAATTGCTGGAGCGCGTCGCAAACAGCGCCGGCCGTTTCATCGCGCTCGACGGCCAGCGTTTCCTCGCGCTGACCGAGGAATTCCATCGCCGCCTGCAGGAACTCGCCGCGCTTGCCGATCCTGCGCCGCATGGCGCGCGCGTGCATGCGCTGGCGGCTGCGTCGCTGGAAGACCTGGCGACGATGACCGACCGGGAAGGCCAGCTCAAGGCCGACAAGAAATGGAAGGAACATCTTGCGCGCCTGGCCGAGCTCGATGTCTACGAGCCGCAATTGCCGGCCACGCTGCAGGCCGAATTGCGCGACTACCAGGTCGAAGGTTTCCGCTGGCTTGCGCGCCTCGCGCACTGGGGCGTGGGCGCCTGTCTGGCGGACGACATGGGATTGGGCAAGACGGTCCAGACACTGGCCCTGCTGTTGTTGCGTGCGCCGGCAGGCCCGGCGCTGGTGGTGGCGCCGACATCGGTCTGCACCAACTGGATGGCCGAGAT
>DASVLM010000764.1:0-13086 GCA_036384875.1 Noviherbaspirillum sp. | reverse complement strand
GCTTGCCGTTTGCATCCAGCATGAAATGGATCACCTGAAGGGCAAGGTCTTCGTCGAATATCTGTCACCGCTCAAGCGCAACCGCATCAAGACCAAGCTCGCCAAGGAAGAGCGGGAAATGAAGCGCGACCAGAAGAAGGTTGCCGGCGCGCGCTGATGCCGGCAAGTGAGCGGGTATACTGCCGTTCATGAAAGTCATCTTCGCCGGCACTCCCGAATTCGCAGCCGTCGCGCTGCGCGCCCTGCATGAAGCGGGTTTCGATATTCCCCTCGTTCTCACCCAGCCGGACCGTCCGGCTGGTCGCGGCATGCAATTGCAGGCATCGCCCGTCAAACAGTATGCCGTTGCACATGGCATGCCGGTGGCGCAGCCGGTGTCCTTGCGCTTGAACGGCAAATACCCGGATGTCGCGAGAGAAGCGCATGAACTGCTGCAATCCACGCCGCACGACGTGATGGTCGTGGCCGCCTACGGACTGATCCTGCCGCGCAGTGTGCTGGACTTTCCGCCGCGCGGCTGCATCAACATCCACGCCTCGCTGCTGCCGCGCTGGCGCGGTGCGGCACCCATCCATCGCGCGATCGAAGCGGGCGACGCAGAAACAGGCGTCACCATCATGCAGATGGAGGAGGGACTCGATACCGGGCCGATGCTGTTGATGGAACGCATTCCGATTGCGTCCGACGATACCACCGGCAGCCTGCACGACAAGTTGGCCGCGCTCGGCGGACGCATGATCGTTGAAGCGCTGCACAAGCTCGAAAAAGGTCAACTGCCGGCGACACCGCAGCCGGAAGAAGGCGCAAATTACGCGCCCAAGATCGCCAAGGAAGAAGCGGCACTCGATTTCACGCTGCCGGCCGCCGTACTGGAGCGCAAGATCCGCGCGTTCAATCCCTTCCCCGGCGCATCCGGTTCCTTCAATGGCACGCAGGTCAAGCTGTGGCGTGCCGAATCGGTCGAGCGGCAAGGCGAAGCCGGCAAGGTGCTTGCCGCAAATCCGCAGGATGGCGTGATCGTCGCTTGCGGCGAAGGCGCGCTGCGAATCACGGAGTTGCAGAAGCCCGGCGGCAAGCGATTGCCCGCCGCCGAGTTCCTCAAGGGCTTTCAGATGGAAGGCGGAAAATTCGACTAGACGTGAATCTGCCGGCCGCCGGCGAACGACCAGTTTTCCCATGCCGTCTCCTTGAAGTACACCATCACGTTCTCGGGGTTCAGCTTCGGCGACTCGACCAGTCCGGCCATGATGTCGGCCAGGATCTTCTTCTTGACCTTTACGCTGCGTCCGAACGACAGCAGGATTTCGATCAGCACGAAATCATCGTCGCGCGGGGATGACAGATCCGGATACTCGGCGTCGTAGCGGAAGTCATCCGCATCCAGCTCCAGCACGCGATGGAATCGGTCGGTTTCCGGCACGCCGGAAGCAACCAGTGCGCTGTGCACCGCGGCGAGCACGGCCGATTTGAATTCGCGCGATTTTCCCTTGCGCAGGGTAACGGTAACGAGGGGCATGGCGTTCTCCTTTACTGGATGGTGAGCGAGAGAATCCGCTCGGTCGTGAGCACTTCGGCAAAACTGTCGGACAACTCGGTCAGCGCGGCGCGGTGCAATTCCGCATGGCCGATCGTGCCGCCGTCCCAGGCATCGATATCGCGTGTGGCACAGGCGTCGCCGGGCACGAGGACCTGGTAGCCGAGCGGCTTGGCATCGCGGCTGGTGGTCGAGACGCACATGTGCGTCATCAGGCCGCAGATGATGAGTGTGCGTATCTTGCGTTCGCGCAACTGGGCGTGCAGGTCGGTGCTGGCAAAGCTGCTGGCGGTCGTCTTTTGCACGACCTGATGATGCGGCGCGGGCTGGATCTGCGGGTGGAAGGCGACACGCTCGCCATCCTGTGCAAACAGCGGTCCGCCAGCTGGCCCGATATGCTGCACATGGAATACCGGCATGCGATGGGCATCGGCAAATCCCACCAGTTGCTGGGCCTTGGACATGGCTGCGTGACCGTCCGGGATCGGCAGGCGGCCGCCGTCGAAGTATTCGAGCTGAAAATCGATCACGATCAAGGCAGTGCTTTGGGCGTCCAGCGAAGCGGCCGAAGGTGCGCCGACGATGGCGCGCATGGTGGGATGCGACATGTTGTTCTCCTGAAAAGTGGTGAAGACAGCAACAGCTTATCGGGCCTGCAAGCGCAGAAAAACCTGCCGCAACGCACAGGACCTGTGCCGATTCGAAACAAATCCATGTCGTTTTGCCCAAGCCCTTGATTTCTCGTATAATTTCCTTGCGCCGATTTGATTGAAGTAACAGGTCAAACCAGCTTGCGGGCGCAGGGGAAAGCCCCGAATAAATGCAGCTAAAGCGGACATGCACAACCCGGTTCCGCTATGGCAGGCCGGGTTTTTTGTTTTGAGAGAGAAAAAATGAAACGCGATCCGATTTCCGACACCGAAGCGCTGCTGCGCGATCTCCTGGCCCAACGCATCCTCATTCTCGACGGCGCGATGGGTACGATGATCCAGCGCTACAAGCTGACGGAAGAGGATTATCGCGGTGCGCGTTTCGCCGATTTCTCGGTGCCGGGCAAGGAGCTGTTTCTGAAGGGGAACAACGAGCTGCTGTCGCTGACGAAGCCGGAAGTCATCAGCGAGATCCACGAGCAATACCTCGCCGCCGGTGCTGATCTGATCGAAACCAATACCTTCGGTGCGACCACGGTGGCGCAGGACGACTACCACATGGGCCATCTCGCCTACGAGATGAACGTCGCCTCCGCAAAGCTCGCGCGCGCCGCCTGCGACAAGTATTCGACGCCCGACAAGCCACGCTTCGTCGCCGGCGCGCTCGGGCCGACGCCGAAGACCGCATCGATCTCTCCCGACGTGAACGATCCGGCTGCGCGCAACGTCACCTTCGATCAACTGGTTGCGGCGTACCTTGAGCAGACGCGCGGCCTGGTCGATGGCGGTGCCGACGTGCTGCTGGTCGAAACCATCTTCGATACGCTCAACTGCAAAGCTGCATTGTTCGCGATCGACACCTATTTCGAAGAAACCGGCAAGCGCCTGCCGATCATGATTTCCGGCACAGTGACCGATGCCTCCGGCCGCATCCTGTCCGGCCAGACAGTGACGGCGTTCTGGCATTCGGTGCGCCACGCCAGGCCGCTGACCGTTGGCTTGAACTGCGCCCTCGGTGCGGCATTGATGCGCCCGTACGCGGAAGAGCTGTCGAAGATTGCCGACACTTTCGTCTGCGTGTATCCGAACGCCGGCTTGCCCAACCCGATGTCCGACACCGGTTTCGACGAGACGCCGGACGTTACTTCGTCGCTCCTGAAAGACTTCGCCGAGAGCGGCTTCGTCAACATCGCCGGCGGCTGCTGCGGCACCACGCCCGACCATATCCGCGCCATCGCGCAGACAGTGACGAAGATTGCTCCGCGCAAGGTGCCGGAATCCGACCATCGCATGAAGCTGTCGGGCCTGGAGCCTTTCATCATCGATGACGAATCGCTGTTCGTGAACGTCGGCGAGCGCACCAACGTCACCGGTTCCAAGGCATTCGCCCGCATGATTCTGAACGAGCAGTACGACGAAGCCTTGTCGGTCGCTCGTCAGCAGGTCGAGAACGGCGCGCAGATCATCGACATCAACATGGACGAGGCGATGCTGGATTCGGTCGCCGCCATGACGCGTTTCCTGAACCTGATCGCCTCCGAGCCCGACATCGCGCGTGTGCCGATCATGATCGACTCGTCGAAGTGGTCCGTCATCGAAGCCGGCCTGAAGTGCGTGCAGGGCAAGGCGGTGGTGAACTCGATTTCGATGAAGGAGGGTGTGGACGAGTTCCTGCGCCAGGCCACGCTGTGCCGCCGCTACGGTGCTGCCGTGATCGTGATGGCCTTCGATGAGGTCGGCCAGGCCGATACCTTCGAGCGCAAGATCGAAATCTGCGAACGCGCCTACAAGCTGCTGACGGAGAAGGTCGGCTTCCCGCCGGAAGACATCATCTTCGATCCGAACATCTTTGCCATCGCTACCGGCATCGAAGAGCACAACAACTACGCGGTCGACTTCATCAATGCCACGCGCTGGATCAAGGAAAACCTGCCGTACGCCAAGATCAGCGGTGGCGTGTCGAACGTCAGCTTCTCCTTCCGCGGTAACGACCCGGCGCGCGAAGCGATCCACACGGTGTTCCTCTACCACGCGATCAAGGCGGGCATGACGATGGGTATCGTCAACGCCGGCATGATCGGCGTGTATGACGATTTGTCGCCCGAACTGCGCGAGCGCGTGGAAGACGTAGTACTCAACCGCCGCGAAGACGCGACCGAGCGCATGATCGAATTCGCCGCCACACTGAAAGCCGGCGGCAAGAAGGAAGAACAGAGCCTTGAATGGCGCCAGGAGCCGGTCGAGAAGCGTCTCGCGCATGCGCTGGTGCATGGCATCACGCAGTGGATCGTTGAAGACACCGAGGAAATGCGCGCCGCCATCATGGCGCGCGGCGGACGCCCGATCAACGTGATCGAAGGTCCGCTGATGGACGGCATGAACATCGTCGGCGACCTCTTTGGCCAGGGCAAGATGTTCCTGCCGCAAGTGGTGAAGTCGGCGCGCGTGATGAAGCAGGCGGTCGCCCACCTGATCCCGTTCATCGAGGAAGAAAAGCGCGCAGAGGAAGCGCGCACCGGCATCGTCGCCAAACCCAAGGGCAAGATCGTCATCGCGACTGTGAAGGGTGACGTGCACGACATCGGCAAGAACATCGTGTCGGTCGTCCTTCAGTGCAACAACTTCGAAGTGGTGAACATGGGCGTGATGGTGCCGTGTTCCGACATCCTCGCCAAGGCGAAGGCGGAGAATGCCGACATCATTGGCCTTTCCGGTCTGATCACGCCGTCGCTGGAAGAGATGGCTTACGTGGCGAAGGAAATGCAGCGCGATCCACACTTCCGCATGATGAAGATTCCGCTGCTGATCGGCGGTGCGACGACCAGCCGCGCGCATACCGCGGTGAAAATCGCGCCGAATTACGAAGGCCCGGTGGTGTACGTGCCGGATGCCTCGCGCTCGGTGTCCGTAGCCCAGTCGCTCTTGACGCCCGAGCAGCGCGAGCAGTACATCGAAGACATCAAGTCCGATTACGACCGCATTCGCGAGCAGCATGCGAACAAGAAGGCGGCGCCGATGGTGTCGCTGGCGCAGGCACGCGCGAACAAGGCCAAGCTCGAGTTCGCCCCGGTCAAGCCGAAGTTCATCGGCCGTCGCGTATTCAAGAACTACGACCTCGCGACGCTGGCGCAATACATCGACTGGGGCCCGTTCTTCCAGACTTGGGACTTGGCTGGCGGCTTCCCCGCGATCCTGAAGGACGAGGTGGTCGGCGAGCAGGCAAGCAAGGTGTACGAAGAAGGCCAGGCGATGCTGAAGAAGCTGATCGATGGCCGCTGGCTGACGGCCAATGGCGTGATGGCCCTGCTGCCCGCCAACACCGTGAACGACGACGACATCGAGATCTATACCGACGAGTCGCGCACCAAGGTTGCCTTCACCTACTACGGCCTGCGGCAGCAGGGAGAGAAGCCGGTGATCGACGGTGTCCAGCGCCCGAACCAGTGCTTGGCCGATTTCATCGCGCCGAAGTCATCGGGCATTGCCGATTACATCGGCCTGTTCGCCGTGACCGCCGGCATCGGCATCGAGAAGCATGAGAAGCGCTTCGAGGACGCGCACGACGATTACAGCAGCATCATGCTGAAGTCATTGGCGGATCGTCTGGCAGAAGCCTTCGCCGAGCATCTGCATGAGCGCGTGCGCAAGGAGTTCTGGGGCTATGCGGCCGACGAGCACCTCTCCAACGCGGAGCTGATCAAGGAAGCCTACAAGGGCATTCGCCCGGCGCCGGGATATCCGGCCTGCCCGGAGCATACGGTCAAGGCCGACATGTTCAAGCTCTTGCAATGCGACGAGATCGGCATGCAGGTGACGGAGTCGTTCGCGATGTTCCCGGGTGCGTCTGTGTCGGGCTTCTACTTCGCCCATCCGGAATCGAAGTACTTCGTGGTCGGCAAGATCGGCGAGGACCAGTTGAACGACATGGTTGCGCGCCGCGACGTGGCGAAGGAAGAGCTGGAACGCTGGCTCGCGCCTAACCTATAGCAGAGAACCCTGCCTCCTCCTGCAAAAAGCGAGGGGAGGCGGGCGTCGTCAGAGCACGCCGCGCGCGACGGCGTCGCTCCATTCGAAGGCGGCGAGCTGCAGCGTGTAGAGCTGTTCGCCGTCCACTTCCAGCAGATGAACGAGTTCGTCGATCATCGTGCCGGCTTCCTCGATGCGTTCCATATGCTCGGCCAAACGCAGCATGTTGCCGTAACGGCCCCGTCGATGCAGCAGCGCATCGCTGACCTGCTCGGCCACCGCCACCTGTTCGAGGATTTCCGCCATCGGCATGCTGAACAGCGTGTCCATCAGCGACATGATGCCGACCGTGAAGGCAATGTCGCCCATCGTGCGGTCGCGCGGGTTGATCTGGTTCGCAATCAGCTCAAGCAGCTTGCCGCGCGTTGCGGCCAGCGTCAGCAGCGGCGTCATCGCCTGGCCCTTCTTGCACGGTTCCGCATAGAGCATGATCTGCAGCCAGCGCTGCAACTGGCTGCGGCCCAATACCATCAACGCCTGGCTCACCGAATCGATGCGCCGGCGCGCGCCGATGGCTGGAGTATTAACCAGGCGCAGCAGGTTGAAGCAGAGCGACACATCCTTCTTGATGCTGTGCTCGATGTCGTTGTTGTCGACATCCGACTGAATTTGCTCCATCAACTGCATGATCGCCAGCTGAGACGGCGACAGCTTCTTGCCCGTCAGTAGCGCCGGCTTGGCGAAGTAATAGCCCTGGAAATAATCGAAGCCGAGCTGCAGGCAGGTCTCGAACTGTTCGCGCGTTTCCACTTTTTCGGCGAGCAGCTTTTTGTTCGCCTGACGGAATTGCGGAGTCAGTTTCAGCAGCGCCGACAGCGGCATGTCGCGCAGGTCGAATTTCACGACGTCGGCATAGGGCAGCAATGCCTGCACGTCGTCGCTATCGGTAATCACATCGTCCAGCGCGAAGCGGAAACCTTCCTTCACGAGCGACGCGATGCGCGCGAGGATTTCCGGCGTGACCTTCATCGTCTCGACGATTTCCAGCACTACCTTTTCCTTCGGAAGGAACTGGAAGATATCGCTCATCAGCACCGCGGCATCGACGTTCACGTAGCCATCCGAATCGCCGATCACCTTCTCCATGCCTAGCTGGGAGGCGTGCGCAATCACCGATGCGGTGGCTGACAGATCGCTCGTCACATTGGCCGCATCCAGCGTCGTGTTGCGGAACAGGAGTTCGTAGGCGACCAGGGACTGATCTCGGTCGAGGATGGGTTGGCGCGCGAGGAAGAATTCCCGCACACGCAGCGGAAGGGAGGAAGCCGAGGCTGAAGTGGCATTCATCGCGTGTTCTTGTTCTCGCTTGTTAGTGAAGAGCCGCGTTCACGGACCAGGCTGGCGTCCGGGAAAAGCCATTGTGCCACTTCCAGCCCCTGTCACTCGTCATATTTTTGGGGCTGCAGTATCGAGAATGCGAACAGGTCGTATGGGTCGCAGGCCTTGTGGTTGCGCCATGCAGTCAATGCTCGGCGATCCACTGCGGTTCCTGCAACGCATACGGCCTGTTCGCACTCGACACAAACCGATGCGATGCGTATTCCGGTAGCGCTAATTTAGCGCAAATTTCTTGCTATAGGGAAACTTTCGATTGTGCGGCGCAATCAGGATCGGTGTGCGCCGGCTTCTTCTGCCAGCCAATCGCAGAAGGCTTTCAGCACGGGGTCTGACGCGCGCGATTTCGGCATCACCCAGCAATAGGCGCGCGAGCGCACCATCGGGCCGGCCAAGGGCGCCACCAGCCGGCCGGAAGCGAGTTCGTCGTTGATCACGGGGCGCGGCCCAAGTGCGACGCCAAGGCCGTCGACGGCAGCCTGCAAGGCGAGATAGAAATGGTCGAACTGCTGGCGGCGTGCGCCGGCAAGATCTGCTACGCCGGCCAGCGCCAGCCAGCGTTCCCAGGAATGCGCGCGGTTCACCGACGACAGCAGCGTATGCTGCGCCAGGTCGCGCGGCTCCTTCAACGGCGTGCGTTGCAGCAGCGCCGGACTGCAGACCGGGATTTCGTGTTCGACCAGGAATTCACCGGCCACATAACCCGTCCAGTCGCCCGGTCCGCGGCGAATCCCCACATCGAAGCCGCCGGCGACGGTCGCCAGCGGCGCATCGGAAGTCACCATGCGCAATTCGACGCCGGGAAAGCGCAGCTGGAAGCGCGTCAAGCGCGGCAACAGCCAGTGCATGGTGAAGGTGGGCAGCGCATTGATCATCACCTGCCGCTGCGAACGGCTTTCGGTGAGACGTCGCGTGGCGGCGACGATGGTGTCGAATCCAGTTTGCACTGCATGCAGATAGTCGCGTCCCTGGTCGGTCAGCAGCACACGGCGGCCATGCCGCTCGAAGAGCGCAAGGCCGAGCCAGTCTTCGAGCGCCCGCACCTGTCGGCTGACGGCGCCATGCGTCACATGCAGGGCTGCTGCCGCAGCGGAAAAGCTGCCCAGCCGCGCCGCTGCCTCGAAGGCGCGCAAGGCATTCAGCGGGGGTAGGCGATTCTCCATTGCTTGTGAGTATAACTCACGAAGAATGCGACAATAAATCGATTTTCCGGTGTCGAACGCGGTGCTATCGTTGGCGCATGAACTCACCTGCAGACACCATTGTGGAACTACCAGACGGCGTTTCCATACCCAGTCGTAGCGAGCTGTTTTTCAGTTTTCTCGGAGTAGGGCTGACCAGTTTCGGCGGCGTGATGCCGTTCGCCAGGCGCATGCTGGTAGAGCAGCGCCGCTGGATGACAGAGCGTGAATTCACCGAAACCCTCGGCCTCGGGCAGGTTCTTCCCGGCCCCAACGTTGTGAATTTATCGATCATGATCGGCGCCCGCTTTCACGGCCCGACAGGCGCGATCCTTGCCTTTTCCGGGCTGATGCTGGCACCGCTGACAATCATCCTGATGCTCGCCGTGTTTTATGGCGAATATGGCCACTTGCCTGCGGTACAGCGCTTCTTCAACGGCACGGCGGCGGCGACCGCCGGCCTGGTGGTGGCGATGGGGTTGACCATGCTGGCAAAGCAGGAGCGCCTGCCGCGGACGCTGGGCATTGCCGCGCTGGCGTTCGCCGGGTCTGGCCTGCTTGGCCTGCCGCTGATCGGCGTGCTCGCGGTACTGGCGCCGCTCAGCATCGCCTTGGCATGGAGGGCATTGCCATGAACGAATCGCGTTCGCTGGCCGAAATAGGCATCTATTTCACACTGCTATCGCTGATCGCCATCGGCGGCGCCAATGCGTTGATTCCCGACATGCACCGCCAGCTGGTGGAGGTCAACGGCTGGATGACAGGCAAGGAATTCGCGTCGCTGGTCGCGCTGTCGCAGGCCGCACCGGGGCCGAACGTGCTGATCGTCAGCCTGCTCGGCTGGAAGGTCGGGGGATTGACCGGCGCACTGGTCGCCACAGCGGGGATGTGCCTGCCGTCCACCTTGCTCACCTACGGGTTCATCTGCTTCTGGGACCGCTTCCGCGACGCGCGCTGGCGCATGGCAGCGCAGGCCGGAGTCGCCTCCGTCACGGTCGGCCTGATCCTCGCCAGCGGCTACGTGCTGGTGCGCGCGGCGGATCACAACTTGGTCGCTTATGCGGTGACAGCCGCCACCGTCCTTGCCGTGATGAAGACGAAGGTGCACCCGTTGTGGCTGCTGGCGGCGGCCGGATTGATCGGCCTCGCCAGCCCGATATGAAAGGTCATATGGCCTGATTCAGCCGATCGGCGCGCCGTCGACGAACACTTTCAATTCGCCGGGGGCGAACGGTGTCCATACTTCATTCGTGGTCAACGGCTCGGTGACGATGACGGCGACGCGGTCGTTGGGTGTGGTCACCGTCGAGAAGTCCACGCTCATGTCTTCGTCGGACAGCTTTGCCGTGGCGAACGGATATTGGCGCACAATGTAATGCAGCTTGGTCGAGCAGTGCGTGAACAGCGCCGAGCCGTCCGACAGCATCATGTTGAAGGTGCCGTGCGAGGCGATGTCGGCGCACAGTTCAGACAATGCCGCGGTGAGTTCGGGCAGTGCCGGGGGCACGTCGCCGAAGCGGCGGCGCAACTGCTGCAGCAGGTAACAGAACGCCCATTCGCTGTCAGTGGTGCCGACACGCCGGAACGCGCCGTCCAACTCCGGCGCGAAATCCTTCAGGTCGCCGTTATGTGCGAACACCCAGTACCGGCCCCACAGTTCGCGCATGAAAGGATGGCAATTCTCCAGCGCAATCCTGCCCTGCGTCGCCTTGCGTATATGAGCGATGACATTTTTTGATTTGATCGGATAGCTCTTGATCAGCGCGGCGACCGGCGAAGCGATTGCCGCTTCGTAATCGACGAAATGACGTACGCCGGCGCCTTCGAAGAAGGCAATGCCCCAGCCATCGGCATGCACGTCGGTGCGGCCGCCGCGCGTGGCGAATCCGGTGAAGCTGAACATGATGTCCGTCGGGACATTGCAATTCATGCCGAGCAACTGGCACATGATGTCGTCGTGAGAGTGCGAGATGAATACAGTATCACGATGCAGCGCGCCTGCATCAATTTGCCCTCACTCGGCGATTACTTGAGCCAGGGATCGGAGTCGGGGCGCGGAAATTTCTTTGCCATGAAATCCACGAAGCTGCGTACCTTGGCCGACAACAGTTTCCGACTGGGATAGACCATGACCACTCGCAATTGTTGCAGCGGCATCTTCGGCATCAGTCGGACCAGCCTGCCGGACGAGAGATCGTCGCCGAGTGCGAACGACGGCAGCACCATCATGCCCATGCCGGCCAGCGCGCATTGCCGCAGCAGCGCGCCGCTGTTCGACAACACCTTGCCGTTGATCGGAATCTGAACGGTGCTGCCGTCCGGTTTGATGAAGGGCCAGTGGTGCCTTACCTGCTCATAAGAAAAGTTCAGGCAGGCATGGCGAGCAATGTCTTCAACCGACCGCGGATGCCCGTTCCTTTTCACATACTCCGGCGACGCGCACAGCACGATGCCGGCGACCGCAAGCTGGCGGGCGATCATGCTCGCATCGAATTTCTGCAGGTTGATGAAGATGCCGATGTCATAGCCGTCTTCCACCAGGTCCATCGAGCGGTCGTGCAGCGTGACGTCGAGGATGACTTCGGGATAAGCCGCTGCATACTCCGGCAACAGTTGCCCGAGCTGCATCTGTCCGAAGCCGACATGGGAATAGATGCGCAGCGTGCCGGTGGGTTTGGTCGAATGTGCAGAGGCAATCGCTTCTGCATCCTCGATTTCCTGCAGTATCTGCAGCACCCGTTCGAGATAGGCATTGCCCGTTTCAGTCAGCGAGAGCTTGCGCGTGGTGCGATTCAGCAGGCGCGTACCAAGATGTTCTTCGAGATCAGCGACGTGCCGCGTCACCACCGCGTTGGACATGTCCATTGCCTGCGCCGCGCGCGCGAAGCTGCCCTGTTCCACTACTTTCGCGAACACGCGCATCGATTGCAGTCTGTCCATCACGCCTCCCGATTATTTCTGAACCAGAAATAGTATCTTGCGATTATTCGTCTTTTTTGTGGCTTACGCAATGGATACACTGCTTCCATCGATGAACGAAACGACATCGCAAGGGCAGGCAAAGCAATACGCCGCAGGCCCGGAAAAATCGACCAATAATTTCTTGTCCGGAGTAAGAAAATGAATGCGAAAAAATTGATTGCTGCTGTTGCCATGATTGCTGCCGCTGGCTCGGTGTTTGCTGCCGACAATACCGAATTCGTGGAATTCACTCACGTGCAGCCGGTAAAGACCCGCGCCGAAGTGCGCGCCGAACTCCAACAGGCTTACGCGCAAGGCACACTGGGCCACAACAGCGAATTCGTCGAGTTCACCCATGTCGCTTCAGCAAAGTCGCGCGATGAAGTGCGCAAGGAAGCGATCCAGGCTGCCAAGACAGCCGGCAACAATACCTACTTCGGTGGTTGATTTCGCCTCGCTGCAACATACTGTCCTTGAAATGCCTTTCCATGCGCCACCCTCGGGTGGCGCTTCCATTTTTGCAGCTCGGCAGTCGATGTATCGCTTCTTTCGCAGATACGGACGCCGGCCAGTTTCCCGGATTCGAAAACAATCTTTGCTTTTCTTTAAGCCCGCATGGCGCCTGCGTTTGCCGGGAGGCGGCATGTCTCTTGCAATAGTACGAACAAGCGCAAACAAACGACAAACAAGCATTGCGCCAGGCATTGGGCCCCCTGAAAACGGCTCCGGTTGCCGCCATCGTCTGCGTTTGCAGCATGGCGGTTTTTTTTTCGTGCCGGTTGTATTGCGGGTGAAAAAAAACTGACTTTCGCACATGTCCGCCAGCGTTACAGACAGGGACATGACTGCGCGCATCGATTCGTGCGATGTGAGTCCATGACGGACGCAATAGCAGCACAGCTCGTATCGGTATGAGTCGTCGTACGCAGCGAATTCGCCCAATCCCGGCGGATTGCTTCTGCACGGCCATGCTTTGGCCCACTTCACTCTGTACACCGTACGACATTTTCTTCCCGGTCCTTTGAAAAAATCCTGCTGAATCAAATCCTTGTCTTTTCGGCGCAAGTTTTGCTTTACGCCCTGACGCGAACAGCCAAGCGCGGCACAGCATTGATACAAGCTGCGGCACACATAATTCACGAAAAGCAGCGCTGAATGTCCGGTACCACAGCCGGTCCGTTCACAACCGGCGACGCCGGATACGAGGAAAGGAAGGAAGCAAGATGAATCATCCATACAAGGGTTCGCAGCAACAGTGCATTGAGGGTGCTCGACCAGGCATGCGCTTCAGATCTCGTCCTTATGATATGAAGAACCTGTATGTCAGCCTCAAGCAGTGGCGCATCCTGCATGCAGTCATCGACTGTGGCGGTTTTGCGGAAGCAGCTAAAGCGTTGTA
>DASVLM010000763.1:0-7553 GCA_036384875.1 Noviherbaspirillum sp. | reverse complement strand
GTGACCGGCACGGTCAGCAAGGTCGCCGACAGTGTGAGCAAGCAAGCTGCAGGTTCGTGGGACAAGCTGGAGAAAGTGTTCGAGGATCGCGTATCGCGCTCGCTGAAGACACTTGGCGTACCGACCCAGAAGGACATCCAGGCCCTGACCAAGCGCGTCGAAGAGTTGAACAAGGCAGTCGCCGCACTTTCCGGCAAGAAGGCTCCGTCGACTCGTGCTGCGGCACCGAAGGCGGCAGCCAAAAAAGCGCCGGCGAAGAAGACCGCACGCAAGGCCGCAGCAAAGTAATCGTATTTGTCGTCCAAGGCCTGATGCAGGGTTTGTGCCTAATCGCAAACCCTGCGGTGATGAATGGCGTTAGCGTGCTCATACATGGCCGCCCATACCGCAGCATTTTGATTTCAGCTTGATCACGGTGCCATACCGCAAGCCCATGACAAACAAGCAAACTCGCAAGACATCTTCCGCCGCGAAGATCATGGTACGCAACTCCAGTGAAATGCCGCGTATCGGCATCGCCCTCGCCGGCGGCGGACCGCTGGGTGCGGTCTATGAGATTGGCGCCCTTGCCGCACTCGAAGAATCGATCGAAGGACTGGATCTCAACGATGCCCGGATCTATGTCGGCATCAGCGCAGGCGGCCTCATTGCGGCCGGCCTCGCCAACGGCATCACGCCGCACGAGATGTGCCGCATGTTCGTTGAAAGCGATGTCGACGCCGCATCGGAACATCTGTTCAAGCCGGAGATCCTGCTTAAACCGGCATGGAGTGAATTCGCCGTACGAGCTGCGGCATTCCCTGTACTGCTGGCTGAAGGACTGTTCCATTTTGCGCGCCGCCGCGGCAAGACCAGCTTGCCGCATTCCCTCGAAAGATTGAAGGCCACTCTGCCTACAGGCATCTTTTCCGGCGAAGGCATCCATGAATTCATCTCACGAGTTTTCTCGGTTTCGGGACGCAGCAACGACTTTCGCGAACTGGGAAGACGTCTCGTAATTGTCGCCACCGATCTCGACTCCGGGGAACCGGTGCGGTTCGGCGGCACCGGATTCGACCATGTGCCGATCTCACGGGCGGCCCAGGCGAGCGCGGCTGTTCCCGGACTTTTCCCGCCGGTGGAAATCGACGGCAGGTATTACGTCGACGGCGCGCTGCGCAAGACCTTGCATGCCTCGATTGCGCTCGAAGAAAACATCGACCTGCTCCTCTGCGTGAATCCGCTCGTGCCCTACAACGCACATCAATCGCATCCTGCGGGCAAGCTCGCTCAAGGCGGACTGCTGTCGGTGCTGTCGCAGACCTTGCGCGCCATCATTCATTCGCGGGTAGAGATCGGCATGGCGAATTACAGCGTCACGTATCCCGGCACCGATATCGTGCTGGTCGAGCCGAACCAGCAGGACGCCGAGATGTTTTTCACAAACCTCTTCAGCTACAACAGCCGCCGTCGCATGTGCGAGAACGCATATCAGCAGACGCGCATGATGCTGTGGGAACGCCGCCGCGAACTGGCGCCCAAACTGGAGCGTCATGGCTTGCGGTTGAAGCTGCCAGTCTTGCGGGATTCGAGCCTGAGCCTCGTGAAGTCGAAAACATCGCGGCGAGAAGACCGCTTTGGATTGGCCATGCTGAGCGAGACGCTGGACAACCTGGAGCGCCAGTTGAAGATTGCCGTTGGTTGAGTGCTGCCTACGCCTTTGCAAACACGAGATTTCTGGATGAGTTCATCGATGATATGCTAGCAAGCAAACCAAAAGAGACATGGGAGGCAGCCAGCATGCAACACAAGGCACCTCGGCGAACGCGTGAACGGATTCTCGAACTGTCACTGCGGCTGTTCAATGAATTCGGTGAGCCGAACATCACCACAACTGTCATCGCCGAAGAGATGAACATCTCCCCCGGCAATCTGTATTACCACTTCCGCAACAAGGACGACATCGTCAATTCCTTGTTCTCGCAATTCGAAGCAGAGATCGGCCGCATGCTTGCCGTACCCGAGGGTCGCCGGCCGAACATGGAAGACGTATGGCTCTACCTGCATCTTTCATTCGAACTGATCTGGCGCTACCGCTTCTTCTATCGCGACCTCAACGACCTGCTGTCGCGCAATCGCAAGCTTGAATTGCAATTCAAGCAAATCCTCGCACACAAGACCAAGGTCGCGCGTGAGCATTGTCTCGGCCTGCGTGCGGACAAGGCACTGGAGGCGACGGACGAAGAGATCAACGCGCTCGCCACCAACATGGTCGTGGTCGCTACCTACTGGCTCTCGTACGAGTATGTGCGCAATCCGCGCAAGTACACCGAGCAGGAAGCGATGGCCGAAGCGCTGGCACGCGGTTGCTACCAGGTCCTGTCGTTGATCGGTCCGTACCTGCGCGGAGAAACGCGACTGCTGTTCGAGAAGCTGGCGGAAGAATATCTCAAGAAACTCAAATAAGGACGGCATCATGGCCTGGACCAAATTCCCCTATTCCGACGACCGCTACCACTACACCGCTGCCAGTTTGAAGAAGGCATGGGCACGATTGCACGCCGGCGATGCGGAGCCCTTGCCCAAGGATGCGGCGCTGGTCGAGGCATGGATTGCATTCCATGCAGGCGAATTTGAGAAAGCCGCGAAGCTCGGACTCGACCATGGTATCGATGGCTATTCGGTTGCCAACAAGGCGACCTGCATCTACGCCAACTATCTCGAAAAATCCGAGAAGAAGAAGCTGGCAATGTTCGAGGAAGTCGCCGCACGATGCGAAGAACAGCAGGCCGAGCAGCCGAAGAACGCGGCGGCATATTACTGGCACGCCTACGCGCTGGGCCGCTACGCGCAGGGAATCTCGATCGTCAAGGCGCTGTCCATGGGGATCGGCAACAAGGTCAAGGCCAGCCTGGACATGACCATCAAGCTCGCGCCCAAGCATGCCGATGCGCACATCGGCCTCGGCACCTATCATGCCGAGATCATCGACAAGGTCGGCGCCATGATCGGCGGGTTGACCTACGGCGCGAAAAAGGAAGAAGGATTGAAGTTCTTCAAGGCGGCGCTCAAGCTGAATCCCGATTCCGCGATAGCCCGCATCGAATATGCCAATGGGCTCGTCATGCTCGAAGGTAAAAAGAAGATGGATGACGCCGTGAAGCTCTATGAGGAAGCTGCGGCCTGCGAACCGGTCGACGCGATGGAACGACTCGACGTCGAACTGGCCAAGGAAGAACTGGAAGACTGACAGGCCGGCTGGCCATATCTGCATGAAATCACTTTGTGTCTATTGCGGTGCTTCGATGGGCGTTGCGCCTGTCTATGCCGCTGCCGCGCGCCAGTTGGCGGCGGCCATGGTTGCCGACAATATCGGGCTTGTTTACGGTGGCGGCAACGTCGGCCTGATGGGCGTGATTGCCGATGAAGTGCTGCGCCTCGGTGGCGAGGCGACCGGCGTAATACCCAAGGCATTGATGGACAAGGAAGTCGGCCACCTTGACCTCACCCGCCTGCATATCGTCAAGGATATGCATGAGCGCAAGGCAATGATGGCGGAGCTGTCAGATGGTTTTGTCGCCATGCCGGGCGGCATCGGCACGCTCGAAGAGTTGTTCGAGGTGTTCACCTGGTCGCAACTCGGCTTTCATGACAAGCCGATCGGGTTGCTGAACGTCGCGGGATTCTATGACGGGTTGCTGGCCTTCCTGCAGCATGTTGTGGCGCAGGGTTTTCTCAGGCAGGCGCAGGCATCCTTGCTGATTCACGATTCTGAGCCGGCATCCTTTCTTGAAGGCCTGAAGTCGTTCAAGCCGCATCCGCATGGCGCTGTACTCGATTCCGCGACCGCCGGGAAAATTATCTGAAATACGCGGATCAGCGTTGCTGCAACTGCGCGAGCTGGGCGTTGACAAAGTCAACCAGTTCCGGCGAAAGCGAATTGGTCGATTTCGCTCGTTTGAACGCTTCAATCGCTTCCGGCTTGCGACGGTCGGCCTGCAGTGATATCGCCACGCCCATCCACCACACGCCGTTTTGCGGCACCTTTTGAAGAGCAATGAAATAGTGCTCCACCGCTTCCTTGTGACGCTCAGCGCGCTGGAGTAGCGCTGCCAGGAAGGCCTGGTAATCGGCGCGGTCCACTGCATACGGCAAGCTGCGCTCGAGCGTCTCGATAGCGGGCTGCAGTTCACCCTTCTCCAATTCCAGGCGCGCCAGGATCATGGCGAGTCCGGGCTGCGCTGCATCGAGCGCCAAACCCTCCTTCGCACGGCGTATCGCGCCATCCTTGTGCTTGTTTTCGAGCAGTATGCCGATCAACGTCTGCCGGGCAGCAGCGTGCATGGGATCCAGCTCCAATGCCTGCTCCAGGCTCGCCACGGCTTCGGATCCCTTGCCCTGCTGAAGCGACGCAATGCCCTTGCGGAATTCATTCTCCGCACGCTGCTGCGGCGTCAGCTCCTTGATTTGCTTATGGATCAAGGGAGCGGATTCCGAAGCTTTGCCCGGCAATGAGCTTACCAATGATTTTTCATGCGGTACGACCTTGGTGATGTCAGGAAGCGCAGGCGGCCGTTCTGCGGCTGCCTTGGCCGAAGCCGGCTGCTTGCCAGCAGGTTTTTGCGGTTTTGGTGCAGCGCTTGCAACCGGAGCCGAAGCTGCCGCTTTCTGCTCGACAGCCTGCGCTGGCTCTGACGCCTTGTCATTCGGCACAACAGGCATTGCCGAAGGCTGCGCGGGCGCAGGTGCAGCGCCACCTTGCGTCTGGGGCACCGATGCGAGCGACGCGGGTTGGCCGACGCTCAACTCGGAGTCCAGCTTCAACGGCAAGGCAGCCGGCGGCTCAATTGGAGCGGCCGCCGCAGCTGGAACGGTTGCCGGCACTGGCCGGACCGGCGGCGGAATCTGGGCCACAGGTGATGGGCGCAGCCAGAACCATGCGCCGGCGCCGACAAGCGCGCCAGCCAAGGCCAGCGCCCCCCACAACATCGGCCGGGCCCGATCGCGTTCATAAACCGCCCTGACCTGCTGGCCGAAGGAGCCGGTGCTGGCAGCATCTGAGCGGCGCCCATCCAGCTCCTGCAGCATTTGATTAATCAAGCTCATTTCAGATACGCCCAGCCGAGTCCCGCTCCAGCCATCGCCAGCAGCAATACAAATCCAATCACTACCCACCGCCAGCTCGATACGCGGGCGGCGCCAGTATCCTTCGCAGCCGCATCCACATGGCGCGCAGTCACTTGCTGGCGGCCTTCGCCGTAAGCAAGCATCATCGCCTTGTGCGCGAGGACATTGACCAGGCGAGGAATGCCCCCGCTCGCAGAAAAGAGGCGCTTGATGGCGGAGCGGTCGAACAGGCGACTGCCGGTATAACCCGCTACCGTCAAGCGGTGCGATATATAGAACTCCAAATCATCCTTGGTCAATGGCCCGAGGTGATAGTGAAAAGTAACGCGCTGCGAAAGCTGGCGGATCGCATCCTGCTGCAGTTTGCGGTCGAGTTCGGGCTGGCCGAACATCACGATCTGCAGCAGCTTGCGCTTTTCAGTTTCCAGATTGGTCAGAAGCCGCAACGCTTCCAGCGTTTCGATCGGCATCGCCTGTGCCTCGTCGAGACACAGCACCACATGCTTGCCCTCGCGGGCCAGTACCAGCAGCCGATGATTGATCGACTTCAGCAGCACATGCTGATCGACGTCCTTGCCCTGCGGAATTTCAAGTTCATCGGCCAACGCCAGCATCAAGGTCCGCGGTTCGAGGAACGGATTGGGGATGTAAGCCGTGACGAAGCTCTTGTCGAGCGTCGCCATGAACTTGCGGCAGAGCAGCGTCTTGCCGACACCGACTTCCCCGGTGATCTTGATGAAACCTTCGCCGTTTTTCGTCGCGACGAGGAGCGTGTTGAGCGCTTCCTGGTAATTGGTGCAGGCGAAGAAGAAACTCGTGTCTGGCGTAATGCCGAACGGAAGCTCGCGCAGGCCGAAGTGTGCTTTGTACATGCCTGCCCTTATTGCCGCACTGCGCGCTGCGGATCCAAATCCTGGATGCGACGCTGGCTTTCCATCATGTCCTGCGACCAGTTCTCGTTGCCCTGGACAACTGTCGGTTTAAGCAGGATGACCAATTCCCTCTTCTGCGAAATCCGGTTCGTGCTGCGGAAGAGCCCTCCCAATAACGGAGCATCTCCAGCGCCCGGCACTTCCGAACGATCAGAAGTCATTGCCTGGCGCATCAACCCGCCAATCGCGATGATATTGCCATCCTGTCCGCGTACGACGCTGTCGGTTTCCGACACCGTGCTCGAAGCAAGCGGAAGAATCAGGGAACCGCCGCTGCCAAGGTTGATATTCTTCTCCACGGTCGAGACATTCACCACCGACGGATGGATGTGAAGAATGATGTTGCCGTCCTCGTCGATCTGCGGCGTGACGTCAAGCGACACACCGGAGAAGAATGGCTGCAGCGTCACGTTCGGCGTCGTGGTCGTGGCCGTACCCGTCGTTGTGGTAGAGCTGACGTTGGTCACGAAGAATTCATCCTGGCCGACTTTAAGCTCCGCCTTCTGATTGTTCAACGTGGCGATGCGCGGGCTCGACAGAACGTGCACCGTGCCCTGAGTCTCAAGGAAGGAGATCAGCGCTGCGAAATTGCGGGTCTGGAAGGCCAGGCCAAACAAAGAGCCGGCGGCATTGCTTGCCGCACTCAATGCCGCACCCGTCGTCGCTGTGATGGTATTTACCCCTCCTGTCATCGACGCAGGTGTACTGCCATCGATGGGCAGCGCGGTCAGGTTTGCTCCCGGGGAGACGAAGCCGCCGGCAACCTTGTTTGTCGTATTGCCGGCAAAGGAAGCAAACGTAGCCCAGTTGACGCCCGACTGGAAATGATCGTTGAGCTGTACCTCAAGAATCTTCGCATCGAGAATCACCTGTCGGTCGACGGAAAGCTGGGTCGCCTTCAGGTACGCGCTGACATTGCGCAGTTCATCCCACATGGCGCGCACGACGACCACTCCGGACTGCGGGCTGATCACCACGCTGCGGCCCTCTTTGCTGCCGACGATACCTTCCAACGCCGTTTTCAGCTCGCCCCAGAAATCGCTTGTCGATTGCGTGCTGATCTTGCTGGTGTTGACGGCATTGGATAAACCAGTGTTCCCCGGCGTTCCCGAATTAGAGACGGTACCGGTCAGTGGATTGACTGCCTGCTGCGATCCGGTGGGGCTGGCAATCGCGTCACCGACCGATCCCGAGCTGACTCGTATATCCGATGTGCCCCGACGGTTGCCCGTCAGGTAGTTCACCTGGAACACGCGTGTCTGGAGGGTGAGCGGCTTGATGTAAATCCGCGTTCCTTCAACCTTGTAGTCGTAGCCGTACAGTTCGCGAATCGCGTCCAGCGCCTCGAATATCGTTACATCCTTGAGATTGGCTGAAATCGTACCGGTCACGTCGGGATGCACAAGCATGCTGTAGCGCGTGCCGGACACAATGGCCATGAAAAATTGCGGTGCCGGGATGTTGTTGAACGTCACGCTGAAATGCTCTTCCAGCGGCCGGCGTTCTTTAGGCACT
>DASVLM010000762.1:0-4926 GCA_036384875.1 Noviherbaspirillum sp. | reverse complement strand
CCGGCTCCCACCGTAAAAATTTCCCACTCGACCAAGCTTGTCAGGCAGAGGCTGTTAACTTATGACATGCCTTTTGGTCCCCGCCCCCAAACCCCAGTCCGTGCCCTGACACCGCCCGAGCCCTGTTTATCCCTGCAAAGCGGCCCCATCAGTAGGTCGCGCAACCCGCAGCGCCCCCGCCTTGAACATCCGCTCCGCCAGTTCCCCATTAGTAAGGCACTCCTCAGGCCCCAAGCGCCGCGCCACATACGCAAAAAACGCATCCAGCAACGGCCATGCCTTCAGTTCCTCGATCTGCTTCGAGTGCCCCCAAAGATGAAACACCCCACCGTGATCGCACGCATGATCGAACAACGCATGCAAGCGCCTGCTCCAATCCTCATGCATCAAGGCAAACCACAACGGCCCCGCGCGCTTGATCCAGCGGCCGGAACGAATGAAGTTGCGTACATAGACCTCCCGCCGATGCGGATAGAACTGCAACGTCGTCGGCATTTCGAAACGCGTCCGCCCCGCATCGAGAAACAGGTTCGCCGTCGTGCGCGCATAACGGAAACCGCAGGCCTTCACCAGCTCGATATCCTTGCGCCGATACTTCCCCCCGGGATAGCAGAACCCGGCCACCTCCAGGCCAAGGATATCTTCCAGCTGAAATTTTCCCTCGGCGATCTGGTAATAAGTCCTCCGAACGTCGAGATCGCGCAGATAGCAATGGTCGTAGGTATGCGAGCCTATTTCGAAGCGGCGCGACAGCGCGCGCAAGTCCTCCCTCGGCATGACCTGCATGCCCTCGCGATTCTTGATCGGCACGTAGAACGTGGCCTTGAGTCCGTGTTTGTCGAGCAGTTCGGCAGTCTTGAAGTCCAGCGGATGACCATCGTCGATGGAACAGGTGAATACGATTTGTGCCCCCATGGATAGCGTCTGAGATTGTTATAACGGGTCCCTGGTGTCGATGCCTTCATACCGGCATTCTGATCTTGAGCGGCTCCGTCTCGCGCAGGGAAAATCTGCATGCTTCAACGAGCCCGGCCGCTGCATTGTCGTAACTGTAATCGCCCACCACGCGAAGGCTGCGCCTGGAAAAGTCCTCATGCAGCGCGGGTCGCGCCAGCAGCATGGTGGCGCGCTGTGCCCACAACTCAGGGTCGAGCGCGCAGACGAAACCATTTTCGCCATCCCGCACCAGCTCCCCCGCTGCGCCTGCTTCCGGCGACACAATCACCGGCAAGCCGGCCGCACACGCCTCGTTGGCAACCACGCCCCATGGGTCCCACAAGGTCGGGAACAGGAAGATGCGGGCGCTGCGGTACAAGGCCGGCAATTCGCGTTGCGCGGCGAATCCATGGATAACCGTGTCGACCAGCGGCTCATGCAACGCCGCCGCCGCGCGAATGCTGTCCTCCAGGCTGCCGGCGCCGACGAACAGGATGCTCGTCCTGCGGCCAAGGCGCTTGGCTGTTTCTGCAGCAACACCAATGGCGAACAAAGGATTCTTCACCGCTTCGAAGCGGCCCGAGAAAATGAAGTCGTATTGCTTCTCCTGCCCTTCCACCGGCGTGAACGCGGCGTTGTCGATGCACAGGCAGGATGTGAAGCAGCGGTCGGCAGGCACGCCGTAACTTTCGTAATGCCTGCGCCCGCCCGCGCTGGCCGGCACGAAGGCGCCCGAGCGTGCATAGACAAAGCGCCGCACGAACTTGTGCACGCGGCTCAGCCCCTGCTCCGAGACATCCGTGCCGTCCGTCATCGCCACATGCACCAGTCCTTTTCCCCATGCATAGAGGAAGGCATACAGATGCGTGGGATTGAATCCGTCGGTGATCACGATTTCCGGCGAGAAGCGATGCAGCGCGCTCACCACGTCGGGATTGTTGTGGATGTAGCGCCCGCTGACCTCATGGAAACGCTCGCGCAGGAAAACATGGTCGAAATCGAGCGGCGGCAGATCCCACTTCCGGTTCGGTTCCCGGCGCGAACAGAACACGGCCTGGAACTCGATTCCCGGCATGCGGCCGACTCGCTGGAACACCGGCACCCGGTAAGGCGGCGGCGTATTGGTCACGATGGCGATTCTCAGCATGTACCTGTCTGCAAGGCTATAGATGCGGTGGTCGGGAGGGCCGGAGGTAGTTCTTGCGACAAACGTTGCGAACTCCACTACATCCAGCTAATACCGAGTTTAGAAGAGCGCTGCGCCGCATCGGCTGATGCAGGTCATGGAGGCATGCAAAACAGACCGTCAACCGCACTTCATGGGCTTGTCGGCATAGACTTCATCGACATGTTCCAGGACAGGAAGATGCTCGCCGCGATACATGCGCCTGAACATCATTTCGTTGATGCTTTCGCGATAATGCGCAAGGTCGCGGTAATTCGCGCCGTTGGTCACGACCGATTCATCCGCCATGTAATCGAAGACCTGCACATTCGGGCGCCGCAACCCGGCGAGGTAATGCCGGAAGCCGAGATAGTCGTTCAGAGCGAATGGATTGTAGTAGCGGATCGAACGCAGCCATTGCGCCGAGTACGGCGGAATGAGCGCATAGAAGGTGATGTTGGGATACTCGTCGACCAGCGCCATGAAATTGGTATCCAGGCTGCGACCATAGGTGCCGACCTTGTGGTGATTGAAGATGGAACCCACGCGGCGGAAGCGCGCTTCCTCCACTTCGATCTGCTTGCAGCCGAAGCTGTACTCATCATTCCAGTTGTGCACGCGCCCCAAGTCCTGTTCGCGTACCACGTCGATGCCGGCCAGACGCTTGATCGAATCGCGCAGCACCGAGACGTTGAAGATGTACTTGACGTAGTTGTGCGGCCCTTCGTCGGTGTAGAGATAATCCGGCACGCCCGGTCCGGGGCTGCTCTCGAAGGGCAGATGGGAAAACGATCCCCAGTCCATGCCCCAGATCACCCGCTTGACTTGCCCCGTGCGCAGCGCCACTTCCAGGTTGCGCCGCTGCTCGTACGCGGTACTGCCTTCGACGGCGAGGTTGATGGTCTTCCACCCCGAGAGCTTCTCGACATAGGCAGGATCGAGGTTCTCCATCATCGAGGAGCCGATGATCACGGTGTCGTACTTCAGGCTGCGCGCGATGCCCGGGTTCATCTCGCGCTCCTGTGCCTTCAGGTAGATGCCGGACGTGTTGGGACGAATGCGCGAAAGAGGATCGACGGCATAGTTGAGACCGGCCAGCAAGGCGATGGCCGCGGTCGCCACGATTAATACGCTGATCAGATAGTTTCGCATCAGAACTGGTAATACAGGAAAGTGGACTGACGGTTGATGGCAAAAATCGCGCAGCCGAGCAGCAGCCCGACAACGATGCGCGAAGGCAGTGCCGACGCGTTCCAGAGGTTGGCGAAATACGGCGGCGGCGTGACTTTGTCGAGCGCCGGCTGGACCTTGGCGAGCAATTGCTGGGTATTCGGCATCAGCCACGCAATGCCAGCCGATATCACCAGCAGGACGCCAACTTCCAGCACGCTAAGCCCGGACGCGCCAGTGGCAAGCGGCAGGAACCCGAGCGTTTCGAGCGGCATCCCGAGCATGGCGGCAAGGTGGTTGACCGGATGGGATTGTTCAAAGGCGAGCCCGACGGAAACGCCGCGCATGCCGGCCATGCCCTTCAGCATGACAGCAGCGTCGGCGAAGGTATCCGCCCGGAAGAAAACCCACGCGACCATGGCGCACAGGAAGGTGGTGGACCACGCCAGGAAGAGCCGCAGCCACGCCGGACCGGCTTCGCGCATGCCGAGCTTGCCGCTCAATGCGCGCCAGAAATGGTTCACGACGAGGAACAGGCCATGCAGTCCGCCCCAGGCAACGAAGGTCCAGTTGGCGCCGTGCCACAGGCCACCGAGCAGCATGGTGATCATGAGGTTCACATAGCGCCGCGCAGTGCCCAGGCGATTGCCGCCGAGCGGCACATACAGGTAATCGCGCAGGAAGGTGGACAGCGTGATATGCCAGCGGCGCCAGAAGTCGATGATGCTGGTGGCGCGGTAAGGCGAATCGAAGTTGAGCGGCAGCTTGACGTTAAACATGCGCGACAGGCCGATCGCCATGTCGGAATAGCCGGAGAAATCGAAATAGAGCTGGAAGGTGTAGGCCAGCGCGCCGACCCACGCATCGAACAGCATCAGGTTGTCGCCGCGATGGACAGCATCGAATACACCGTTGGCAATCGGTTGCAGGCTGTCGGCGATCAGCACCTTCTTGCAGAGGCCGAAGGTGAACATGGTGAGGCCGACCGCGACGTTGTCCCAGTCGATGCGATAGCTTTCCTTCGCCGCGAACTGCGGCATCATCTGCTTGTGGTGCAGCACCGGCCCTGCAATGAGGTGCGGGAAGTAGGTGACGAACAGCAGGTAGTGAATGAAGCGGTATTCCTTGACGTAACCGCGATAGACATCCACCAGGAAGGCGATCTGCGTGAACGTGAAGAACGAAATGCCGAGCGGCAGCACGATGTCGAGCAGCGTCACCTGCTGGTGCGCGACCGTGCCGTAGGTCGCGATGAAGAAGTTCGTGTACTTGTAATAAGCGAGCAGCGCGAGGTCGGCGGCGATTGCCATGGTCAGCAAGGCTTTCGCCTTTGCCGGATCGCCGGCGCGTCGCTTGCCGATCAGGTAGCCCATTGCAAAGTTGAACAGGACCGAACCGACCAGCAAGGCGACGTAAGCCGGGTTCCACCAACCATAGAAGAACAGCGAGGCGCAGGCCAGCCACAGCGCAGCGAGCTCGTGCGACATGCGTGCAACCAGAAAGAAGCCGGCGAATACGATCGGCAGGAAGAGAAAGATGAAGGCGTAGGAGTTGTAGAGCATCGCGGCACGGAGTGGAAACGACACCCCTTAGTGTCGAAGATGCACCGTGGCGCCTCTTGAGTTAAGACAACGTTCCTCGAAAGTGAAACTGAG
>DASVLM010000761.1:0-2727 GCA_036384875.1 Noviherbaspirillum sp. | reverse complement strand
CGAGCCACAGCCCGATGCCTAACCCCAGTAATGTGCCAATGCCGAACGCTAGCAGCGTTTCCGCCAGCGTCACCAACAGGTGCGGATAAATTTCGGCCGGAAAATTGAGCGTGAACCAGGTGCTGTCGCCCATGCCGACTTCCAGTGTTCCAGCACCGACGGTGAACCATTGCCAGATGCGCTGCATCACCTTGATAGGCTCGCCGAAGAAGAATGCTGCCTGCGGATCACGCGTGGCGAGATGCCAGGCCGCGAAAAAGACCACAAGCACCAGCAGTTGCCAGACGCGCAGGTTACGGTGATTCGGTTTGATCGCGTTCCACATGTCAGGCCTTCCGCTTCTGTTGCTGGTATCCCTTCAACACCTCTTCGCGCAGCACGCCCCAGATTTGCGCGTGCAGTTCCACGAAACGAGGATGCGTACGGATTTCGGCGACGTCGCGCGGACGCGGCAGGTCAATGACGAACTCGCCGATGGGATGCGTCTGCGGCCCGGCCGACAGCACGACCACACGATCCGACATGGCGATCGCCTCATCGAGGTCGTGTGTGATGAAGAGCACCGCCTTGCGCTTGGCGCTCCACAGGTCCAGCACTTCATTTTCCATCAACTGGCGCGTCTGGATATCGAGTGCGGAAAACGGTTCGTCCATGAGAATGATGTCGGGATCGAGGATCAGCGTTTGCGCCAGCGATACGCGCTTGCGCATGCCGCCCGACAACTGATGCGGATAACGGTCCTCGAAGCCCTGCAGGCCGACACGCGCCAGCCACTCCTGACCGAGCTTGCGCGCTTCGCCCTCCTGCATACCGCGAAACTGCAGGCCCGCGATGACGTTCTGCAAGGCGCTGCGCCACGGCATCAACGCTTCGGTCTGGAACATGTAACCCGCGCGGCGATTGATTCCCTGCAAGATTTCGCCAAATACTCGTACTGCGCCGGAGGACGGCTCCAGCAGACCGGCGCCGACATTGAGCAAGGTGGATTTGCCGCAGCCCGTCGGCCCCACCACGGAGACGAATTCTCCCGGCGCGATGTGCAAGGTGGTATCTGCAACGGCGGTGTAGCGTTGCCGCTTGTCTTCTTTCGAAATGAAAGTGCAGGTGATGTTGTCGAGTGCAAGCGCTGGCGTCATCGTGTCACTTCGCGTGGTCCGCAAATGAAAAGAGGCACCTGTGTTTCTGTTCGGTGCCTCGTTGCAATCCGGGAGATCCGGTTATTTGTATTTCGCGTTCGCCTTCTTTGCGAACTCGTTGGTATAGGTTTTTGCCAGATCGATATTTTTGCCGGCAAGGTCGGGCTCGAATGCCTGCAGCGTCCTGAGCGCGGTTTTCGGCCCGGCATCCGGCATCAGTCCGTCCGGCGAGATCGCCTCGCGCACTTTCGCGAAAGCGTCGAGGTAAAGCGCGCGGTCGCCCAGCAGATAGTTCTCCGGCACTACCTTGATGATGTCCGACGGACCCGCTTTCTGAATCCACTTGAGCGCGCGCACCATGGCGTTCGTCAACGCCTGCGTGGTGTTCGGATACTTCCTGATGAACGATTCCGACGCGTACAGCGTCGCGGCGGGCATCGGTCCGCCGAAGACCGCATTCGTGTCCTTCAGCGTACGCGTATCGGCGACGACCCTGATTTCCTTCTTCTGCTCCAGCATCGTGATCACCGGATCGAGATTCGCGATCGCATCGATCTGCCCGGAACGAAGCGCTCCCAGCGCACCGACGGAAGCTCCCACGCCGATGAAGGACACATCTGTCGGCTTCAACCCACCCTTCGCCAGCACGAAATTGGCCATCATGTTGGTCGATGAACCAGGCGCGGTTACACCAATCTTCTTGCCCCTCAAGTCGGCAATGCTCTTGTAGTTCGGCATGGTCTTGTTCGACACGCCGAGCACGATCTGCGGTGCACGCCCCTGCAGCACGAAAGCAGTGATCGACTGCCCCTTGGATTGCATGTTGATGGTGTGTTCGTACGCACCCGATACGACGTCGGCACTGCCGCCCACCAATGCCTGCAGGGCCTTTGCCCCACCGGCAAAGTCGCTGATCTCGACCTG
Organism: Noviherbaspirillum sp.; assembly: GCA_036384875.1. Taxonomy (GTDB): domain Bacteria; phylum Pseudomonadota; class Gammaproteobacteria; order Burkholderiales; family Burkholderiaceae_D; genus Noviherbaspirillum. Next base: position 667 of record DASVLM010000761.1, on the reverse strand, counting down.
CAGGCCTTCATCCTTGAAATAGCCGAGCTGCTCGGCGATGGTCAACGGCAGATAGTAGAAGAGATTCTTGCCGCCGACTGCGATGGCGACCTTGGGTTTTTCCAGAGTTTGCGCGAACAGCTTGCCGTTGAAGGTGAGATACCCGGCGAGGAAAAGTGCGAGGGCAATGAAGAACTGCTTCCAAAAGCTCTTTTTCATGCTTGCTGTCTCCTAAACGACTTTGTCGCTTTTGAATTGTGCGATCTGCACATCATCATACCCCAGCCCCCGCAAGACTTCAGAGGTGTGTTCGCCGAGCGTCGGCCCCAGCCATTTCGTCTCACCCGGCGTCTCGGAAAGCTTGGGCGTCACTGCCGGCAACTTGATCGGCGTACCGTCGGCAAACTGGTGCTGCTCGAACATCTGTCGTGCGAGGAATTGCGGGTCGGTCATCATGTCGCGCACCGAATAGATTTTGCCGACCGGCACATCGGCCGCCTTGAGGATGGCCAGCGCGGACTCGATATCCTGGGTGTCGCACCATGCCTGGATTGCACCATCGATCTCGGCGGTACGCGGGACGCGACCGTCGTTGCGGGCGAGTTGCGGATCGTTCGCCATGTCCTCGCGCCCGATGGCCAGCATCAGCCGCTTGAAGATGGCATCTCCGTTACCGGCTACCACGATG
>DASVLM010000760.1:0-3618 GCA_036384875.1 Noviherbaspirillum sp. | reverse complement strand
CGCCGCGGGTGCTGCCTGCGGCCAGGGATGCGACAGCCACTTTTCCATCTGCCGGTTGAGCGCGCCGCTCTCGATCGCCTGATGCAGCCACTGGTCGACATAGGCTTTCCAGAACAGGTCGCGCGGCAACAGGTATGCTTTTTCGGAAAAGTCGAAAGGTGCTTCCGGATGCACCGCGCACAGTTGCGGTTTGAGCTTCTGCTGCAGCCGCGCCTCGATGGCATCGGTAATCATGAGATCGGCCTTGCCGGCGACGATCTGATCGAAGATGGTGACGTTGTCCGGGTAGACGGTGATGCTTGCGTGTTTGATGTGAGCGCGGGCGAAGCGTTCGTTGGTGCCGCCGGGATTGACGATCACGCGCACGCCCGGCTGGTCGATCTGCTCCAGCGTCTGGAAGCGGGACTGGTTTTCGCAACGCGTGATCGGCGTCTTGCCGTCGCGCAGATACGGAATCGAATACAACGCCTTCTTCTGGCGCTCCAGGCTGATCGAGACGCCGCCCATGCCGATGTCGAACCGGTCTTCGGCCATGTCTTTCATCAGGCCGGGCCATGACGTCGGCACCAGTTCCAGCTGCACGCCGAGTGACTTCGCGAGCTGGGCGGCCAGCTCGACATCCATGCCAATGAAAGGGCTTGCCGGGTTCGCGCGATAGCTGAAAGGCTTGTAGTCGCCGGTGGTGCCGACGCGCAGGACGCCGCGCGCCAGAATGTCGTCCAGGCGATTGGCCTGCGCCATGGCGGCAAGATGAAGAAAGAGGCCGATGACAAGCACCGGCAACGTGCGCATGAATTTCATGTGAATGGTTCCTGTCGAATGTGTCCGCAGGCAGTCTGCAGGAGACGGAGCATTGTAGCAATGCCGCTCACGGCGCGCGGATGCGTAATGCCCCGCTGTGCATGCTAATTCGACGGGCCTTCCATCACGGTGCGAATCAGCCCGGCCAGGGTATCCACGTTGAGCGGCTTGACGACGTGCATTTCAAACCCCGCATGGCGGGAACGCTCGCGATCGCCTTCCTGGCCATAGCCGGTCACTGCCACCAGCTTCAATGCATGCAGGCTTGGCATCTGCTTCAGGCGGCGGGCAAGTTCGTAACCGTCCATGCCGGGCAGGCCGATGTCGAGGAAGGCGAGGCTGGGCACGAAATGTTCGACCGCCTGCAATGCTGCCGCAGCATTCGGCACCGTCCTGACGACATGGCCGTGCAATGCAAGCAGGTCGGCCAGCGTGTGGGCGGCATCCTCGTTGTCATCCACCACCAGGATGGAATAGCCGGTGCGCTCCACCTGCAAGGCACCGTTCGCATCGCCCGCGCCGGTCGCTCCCGCTGCATCCTGGGCGCGCGCGGACGGAAGCCGAACGATGAAGGTGCTGCCGCGGCCCACGCCTTCGCTCTTCACTTCGACCCGGCCGCCGTGCAGCGCGGTCAGGCTGCGGACGATGGTCAGCCCCAGGCCGAGTCCGCCGCGCGACCGGTCCAGGGTCTGGCGGCCCTGCACAAACACGTCGAAGATGTTCGCCAGCAGTTCCGGCGCGATGCCGTTGCCGTTGTCCGACACTTCGACCACGATGTCCGCCGCGTCCCATTTCGCGGTGACCGCGATGCGGCCTGCCTGGTCGGTGTATTTCGCAGCATTGGTCAGCAGGTTTGAGAACACCTGTGCCAGCCGTTCCGGATCTGCATCGACCATGAGGCCGTGCGCCGCAACAGCAACGTCAATGATATGCGAGCGCTCTTCCAGCAAGGGGCTGACCGTTTCGATTGCTCGCGCGACGATGGGCGCGAGTTCGGTGCGCTGCCGATGCAGTTGCACCTTGCCCTGGGCAATGCGGGAAACGTCCAGCAGGTCGTCGACCAGGCGAACGAGATGCTGCGCCTGCCTTTCGATCACCATCCGCTCGCGCTCGAATGCATGCACGTCGCGCAGGCGCATCAGCTGCAACGCGGTCATGATGGGTGCGAGCGGATTGCGCAACTCGTGTCCCAGCATGGCCATGAATTCATCCTTTGCAAGGCTGGCCACCTCCGCATCGCGCCGTGCCTGGTTGAGTTCTGTCACCTCGAATACGACTACCGCGATAGCTTCCACCGTACCTTGCGCGGACACGATGGGCTGGTAGACGAAATCGAAGAAGCACTCTTCCAGTTTTCCCGAAGGGCCGCGCGCCAGTTCGACGAGCTGGGCATGCCCGATATGCGGCACACCGGTACGATAGACGGTATCGAGAAGTTCGAAAATGCCCTGGCTGGCCAGTTCCGGCAATGCATCGCGTATCGGCTTGCCGGCAATGGCACGGTTGCCGATCAGTTCCAGGTATACCGGGTTCGCCAGCTCGAAGACATGCTGCTCGCCGCGCATGATCGCAATGCCCACCGGCGCCTGTTCGAAGATGGTTTCCATGCGCCTGGCATGGCGCCGCTCTACCTGTCGCGTTCGCGCCTGGAGCACCAGCGATTCGACGCGAGCCGTCAGCTCACGACTCGAAAACGGCTTGACGAGATATTCGTCCGCGCCGGCCGACATCCCCTCGATACGCGCCTCTTCACCGGCACGCGCGGAGAGCATGATGAAGGGAATGTCGCAAGTGTCTCCATTCGCGCGCCAGCGTTTCAGCAGCTCGAAGCCATCCATCTGCGGCATCATCACGTCCGCGATGATGATGTCGGGCAGCCAGGAGTGCGCCACGGCCAGCGCTGCCATGCCGTTGGCCGTGGCTCTTACTTCCCAGTTCGTTGACAGCAGGCGGCACAGGTAGTCGCGCATGTCGGCGTTGTCATCGACGATCAGCACGCGGCCCGATTCAGGTCGTGTGTCGCTGCTGTCCGCAGCGGCAAGCCGGGGCGACGGCGTCTGATCGTACGGTTCCGTGCCTACCCATTGCATCGCTTCCTCGATGTGGGCGCGCGCATAGTAGCCGTTCTGCCGCTCCGCCTTTTGTTCGGCAAGCAATTCGCGCGGCAAATGCTCCTTCCCGATCGGAATACGAACAATCACGCTGGTGCCGCGACCGGTTTCGCTCCGCACTTCGATCTCGCCCATGTGCAGCTTCACCAGGTCATGCACGAGCGCCAGCCCGATGCCCGATCCTTCATGCGTGCGCGCCCGCGTGCCTTCCACCCGGTAGAAGCGCTCAAGCAAGCGCGGCAAGTGCTGCGCGTCGATGCCGACACCGGTGTCGGCGACCGTGAGTGCGACGTGGCTTCCTTCATCGGCAAGCGTGACACTGATTTCGCCTTCGAACGTGAACTTGAGCGCGTTGGAAAGCAGGTTCAGCACGATCTTTTCCCACATCGCGCTATCGATGTAGACCTCCTGCTGCAATTCCGCGCATTCGACGCGGTAACGCAATCCTGCCTTCTCAATGGCGGACCGAAATACGCCTGCCAGGTCGGCGGTGAATTCCGCCAGCGCGACAGGCGCAAACGATGCTTCCGCGCGCCCCGCCTCGATGCGCGAAAAATCGAGCAAGGCATTGACCAGCTTCAGCAGGCGCAGGCTGTTACGTTGCAGCAGCGATACTTCCGCTCTTGCCTGCGCAGACAGCCGTTCATCCGCGGCCAGTTCCTCCAACGGCCCGAGCATGAGCGTAAGCGGTGTGCGGAATTCGTGG
>DASVLM010000759.1:0-2426 GCA_036384875.1 Noviherbaspirillum sp. | reverse complement strand
GAACGGCGGCCCCGGCTCGCCGGCCTATTTGTGGATCTCGCCGCGCCACCAGCAGCAATTCGCCCAGCCGCTTTCCGGCTGGTGGGCCCATGCGAATCCATTCGCGATGCAGCCGGAATTCACTCCGACAGCGGGCGTACGCCGCGCGTTGTGCGGCACCCAACCCATCGTCTCACTGGCGCTGGTGGAATGCGGCCTGGAATTGTTTGAAGCGGCCGGCATGGAAGCGATCCGGTCCAAATCACTGGCACTGACGGACCTTTTCATCGAATTGCTCGAACAGCGCTGCAGACATCACCCATTGCGCCTGAATACACCGCGCGAGCATGCCAAGCGGGGCAGCCAGGTCAGCGTCGCGCATCCCGATGGCTATGCGGTGATGAAGGCTCTGATCGCGCGTGGCGTCGTGGGTGACTACCGCGAGCCGGAGATCATGCGCTTCGGCTTCACGCCGCTCTATACCCGCTATGCAGACGTTTGGGACGCTGTCGACGCACTCGCCGACATCCTGGACAACAAACGGTACGACACCGCCGCCGCGCGCGACGCAGTGACCTGAGGTGCGACATGGACAATGAAAAGAAAGCCGACTGGCACGGCGCAAAAATGGATTTCAGCCAGGCGATGAGCTACGGCGATTACCTCGGCCTCGGCCAGCTGCTGTCGGCGCAGCATCCGCGTTCGCCAGACCACAACGAGATGCTGTTCATCGTGCAGCACCAGACCAGCGAATTGTGGATGAAGCTGATGCTGCATGAACTCAACGCTACACGCGCACAGATGCACGCGGGCGACCTGCCGCCGGTATTCAAGATGCTGACCCGGGTGGCGCGCATCATGGACCAGCTGGTGCATGCCTGGGATGTCCTGGCGACGATGACGCCGCCCGAATACACGGCGATTCGACCCTACCTCGGCCAGTCGTCCGGATTCCAGTCGTGGCAGTACCGCGAAATCGAATTCATGCTGGGCAACAAGAACGCCGCCTTGCTGAATGTGCATGCCTCCAACCCGGCGTCGCACACGCGGCTGGAACGTGCCCTGCGCATGCCGTCGATCTACGACGAGGCAGTCCTGCTGATGGCGCGCGAAGGGTTTGCCATCGACGATGCGCGCCTTGACGCAGACTGGACACAGCCCACGCAATACAACGAATCGGTGAAGGAAGCCTGGCTCGCCGTCTACCGTGAGCCGGCCAGGCATTGGGCGTTGTACGAGCTTGCCGAAAAACTGGTCGATCTGGAAACCGCCTTCCGCTACTGGCGCTTCCGCCATGTAACCACAGTGGAGCGCATCATCGGATTCAAAACCGGCACTGGCGGCACCGCCGGCGCAAGCTACTTGAAAAAAATGCTCGAAGTCGTGCTCTTCCCCGAACTGTTCGCGTTGCGAACTTCCCTCTGATCAGCCAATTTGCGGTTTTCGCCGCATTTCCGGCCGCGATTGCGGCGGCTGGCCGTTTCCCGCCGGTATAATATGCGCCAAGCACGAAGCAGGCGGCGAACCTTGCACTCCCCCTGACAGCGGGCCGCTCATGGTGCGGCCCGTTTCATTTGCCGGGACGGCAGTTGGCGTTTTGGCTTGCCGCTTTGCTTCCTCGCAGTCCATTTATCGCCAGCGTTTCTATGTCCAAAAGCCAAAGCAGCAAGCCGATCGAAATCAAGATTTCCACTGTGGTAGCGGTATCCGCCATCCTGCGCACCTTGGACATGGCCACGCTGGATACCGCATTGAAGCAGATGACCGGCGGCACGCCGGACTATTTCGAGAATGAAGTGACAGTTCTCGACCTCGCCGGCTGCGAAATCGGGGATGCCGGTATCGACTGGCCAGCCCTCATCGCGCTGTTCAAATCGCACAACCTCAATCCGGTTGCCGTGCGCGGTGCTTCGGCTGAGATGGAAGAAACCATTCTTGCCAACGGCCTGAGCATCGACACGGTGGTCAAGCCGCGCTGCGAAGAGGCGCCTTCCGCCCAGCCGGAAGCCGTGCCTGCCGCCGTTCCCGTACCTGCCCCTGCTCCCGTTTCCGCTCCAGCGCCCGCCCAGGCCGCACCCGCCGCACCGGCGGCGTCGATCCCGGCCATGATCATCGATACACCGGTGCGCGCCGGCCAGCGCGTCTATGCGCGCGGAACCGACCTCATCATCACGGCAGTCGTGAACAGCGGCGCTGAAGTGATCGCCGACGGCAGCATCCACGTCTATGCGCCGCTGCGCGGGCGTGCGCTGGCTGGTGCAAGCGGCAATGCGGAATCGCGAATTTTTGCGCTGAGCATGGAAGCCGAACTGGTTTCCATCGCCGGCATTTACCGCACCTTCGAAGGCGGCCTGCCGAAGGATGTGGCGAAACAGCCGGCGCAGGTCCGGCTCTCGGGCGACAGGATCGACCTGCTGCCGGTCCGTTCGTAATCGTTTTTAATCAAG
>DASVLM010000758.1:0-2565 GCA_036384875.1 Noviherbaspirillum sp. | reverse complement strand
ATTTCCAGTTCCAGGCCGATGCGTTCGAACAGGACGTCCATCGTCATGTCCGTCGCCTTGTTGATGATCACGCCGAGTGCGCCGTTGGCATTGTGTTCGCACAGATACACGACCGTGCCACCGAAAATCGGGTCGAGCATGGTCGGCATGGCGATCAGGAAATGATCGGCCAGATTCAATTCCGAAGCGGGCACGGTTTGTTCAGACGTGGAAAAATCGGGGGTGTCCTGGGCGCTTCCAGGCCGGGAGTGGAACGAGCGAGGCTTGCTGGGTTTCACCATAATAGCCATTTTAACAGTTTTGACGTCCCCCTCATGCCGCGATTTCGACAATCCCTGGTCTGGTTCAGGCGAGACCTGCGTTGCTTCGACCATGCCGCGCTTTACCATGCACTCAAGGAAAGCGAGCAGGTCTATTGTGCTTTCATTTTTGACAAGACCATCCTCGATTCCCTGCCCCGCCATGATCGGCGCGTCGAATTCATCCGGGAATCGGTGGCGGAACTGGATGCCGAGCTGCGCAAGCTGGGCGGCTTCCTGTTGGTGCGCCACGACGATGCCTCGCGAGCCATCCCGCAGCTGGCAAGGGAACTCGGCGTCGAGGCGGTATTTGTCAATCGGGATTACGAACCGGCTGCCGTAACACGCGACGCCATCGTCGCCGAGCGGCTGGTCAAGGATGGCCGCTTGCTGTTCGAGTTCAAGGACCAGGTCATTTTCGAGAAAGATGAAGTCCTGTCGCAGTCAGGCAAACCCTTCTCTGTGTTCACGCCGTACAAGAACGCCTGGCTGAAGAAGCTCCAATTGGAAGGCAGCGAATTTTTCGTTCGCGCCTATCCCGTCGACCAATATCGCGCGCACCTGGCGCCGGCGTCCACAGTATCGGCAATTCTTTCCCTGCAGGAACTCGGCTTCGAAAAAACCAACCTTGCCGACTTGCAGATTTCCACCGGCATGTCGGGCGGACAAGACCTGGTCGACGATTTCCGCGAACGGCTGGCGCGCTACGACACCGCGCGGGATTTTCCCGCGGTGAAGGGGCCGTCCTACCTTTCAGTGCATCTGAGATTCGGCACCGTATCCATTCGCGGCCTGGCAAGGCTGGCTCTCGACAACATGCGAGGCAGCGCCGGCAATGGCGCCGCGACCTGGTTGTCGGAACTGGTCTGGCGCGATTTCTATTTCATGATCCTTCACCACCACCCGCACGTTGTCGAGCGCTCCTTCCGTCCGGAATACGATGCGATCCGCTGGGAAAGCGGTGCCGAAGCAGAGGACATGTTCCGCGCCTGGTGCGAAGGCCGAACCGGGTATCCGCTGGTGGATGCGGCGATGGCGCAATTGAACCGAACCGGCTACATGCACAACCGCCTGCGCATGGTTACGGCCAGCTTCCTCATCAAGGATCTCGGTATCGACTGGCGTTGGGGCGAGCGTTACTTTGCAGAGAAACTGAACGACTACGACCTCGCCGCGAACAACGGGGGCTGGCAGTGGGCAGCGTCCTCCGGCTGCGATGCGCAACCGTATTTCCGCATCTTCAATCCGGTCACGCAATCGGAAAAATTCGACCCGGAAGGCAAGTTCATCAAGCGCTACCTGCCGCAACTCGGCGCGCTACCGGCCAAACATGTCCATGCACCTTGGCTGGCGCCTGCCGAACTACGTCCGAAGGACTATCCCTCACCCATTGTCCGGCACGACGAAGCGCGTAAACGCACGCTGGAACGTTACGCCGTGGTCAAGCAGCCAGCGGAAAAATAAGAAAGCCCGCACGAATGCGGGCTTTCTGCGGAGCGAATTGCATTACTTTGCCGACGTCACTTCCTTGCCGACATAACCCGCAATCAGCCTCAAAAGTTCGTCTTCTTGATAAGGCTTGCCGAGATAGTCGTTCACGCCGATTTCCAGCGCATAGTTGCGATGCTTGGCGGCGGTACGTGAAGTGATCATGATGATCGGAATGCGGCGCGTGCGCTCATCGTCACGTACGTTGCGGGTCAGGTCGAAGCCATCCATGCGCGGCATTTCGATATCGACCAGCATCACATCCGGCGTAACCGACTGCAATTGTTCCAGCGCGTCGACGCCGTCCTTCGCCAGCACCACCTGATAACCTTCGCGCGACAACAGGCGCTGCGTCACGCGCCGCACCGTGAGCGAATCGTCCACGACCATTACGATGTGCTGCTTGCGCAAGCCTTGCACGGGATTGGCTGTTGGCGCCAATGGTGCATGCATCGCCATTTCCGCGACCGCTCCCATTGCTTCCGGAGCATCATTGCCTGGCGAACGCGACGCCCGCTGGTTCTCGTGCGCAGCCCGCAAGGCGAGCGGCACCGGATTCAGGATGAGCACAATGTCGCCCGAACCGAGCACCGTCGCACCCGCGATGCCGACCAGGCGCGACAACTGCGGACCGATATTCTTCACCACAACTTCACGGTTGCCGATCACTTCATCGACATGGATGGCGGCACGATCGTTGCCGCTCCTGAGGATCAGGATCGGCGAGTACTGCTGCGACACCGGTGAAGCGATGCGATCGCCGAGCAGGCCCGGCAAG
>DASVLM010000757.1:0-13329 GCA_036384875.1 Noviherbaspirillum sp. | reverse complement strand
CCTGAAAACCGGTCATTACACCTGGGTTCGCATGATTTCCTGATACGCCTCAAGCGCGTGGTTCCGCACCTGCATCAACAACTGGAAAGAAAGCCGCGCCTCTTCGAGTTGAATCATTACGTCATGCAGGTTCTGCGTTTCGCCGGTGGCAAGTTGCCGAATCTGTTTATCCGCCGACACCAGCTTGTCGTTGACGGAGGTGATCTCTTCGGCAAACCATTTGCCGAATCCCTGCGCCGGCTCGGTATTCACTGACATCGACTGTAGCTCTACAGGTCCGGCAGGTGCCGCAAGCGCGGTAATTGCCTCGACTGTCATGACTGTCCTCCGATTTCCAGAGCGTGGGCAGCCATCGTTTTTGCTGCATTCATTGCCACGACATTCGCTTCGTACGAACGTAATGCATTGCTCACATCGACCATTTCAGCCACGTGATTGATCCCGGGGTAGGCAACATATCCTTTCGCATCCGCATGCGGATGGCCGGGCTCGTAACTTAATCGCGGCGGTGTCGTCAGGGCTTCTACCCCGGTTACCCTGGCGCCGCCAGCTATGGCTGACAGCGCATCGAATTGCCGCGTGAATTCGAGTCCGACTTCTTCGGATACAACGCGCAGAGGTCGGTACAGGTCGGCGGTCGAAGCGGCGGAACTGTGCATGTTTGCGATATTTGATGCAGCGACATCCAGACGCAGCTTTTCAATTGCCATGCCGGATGCGCTGATCTGAAAGGATGCGTTGTAGTCCATCAGCGTTTACCTTCGTTGATTGCAGAACCGATGATCGAGAAGTGCCTGTTCAGCGCCTTCAATAGCGCTTCATGGTGCAACGTGTTCTCGGAGAGTTTGGCAACTTCCATGTCGAGCGAAACGGATGTGTCGCCCAGCACATTCGGAGGAAGAAGTTCGAAAGTCGGTTGGAAATTGCCAAGCGATGCGAGCGGCCGTCCCGGATTACTGGCGACCGCATCCCTTGCCTGCACAAGCTGCGCTTCGAAGCTGACATCTATCGGTCGATACCCGGGCGTGCCGGCGTTAGCAATGTTGTGGGCAATTGCCTGATGCCGCATTGTGGTTGCATTGAGTGCGAGGTTAAGCAATCCGATGGTGTTGTCGTCGATAATGGAAACCAATGTGTCCTCCTGCTGGTACTGTGGATCGAATCAATGCCGCACTACTGCACAACAAGATCAGCGTGCAAGGCGCCTGCGGCCTTGACGGCGCGCAGCACCGAAATGATGTCTCGTGTGTTCGTCTTGATCCGGGCCAGCGCATGCACCAGATCAGCCACAGTATTGTTTGTCGCCGCAACAAAGCCGGTTTCTCCGCTTTCGGCCGCATCGACACGACTGTTCGCGATGGCAACGGTTCGCACATCTGCTCCGGCCCGGCTGATGAGAAGGGGCTGAGATACCGAACGATCGGTGACGATGGATACCTTCAGATCGCCGTGCGAGATCGCTACCTTGTCGATACGCACATCACCACCGGTTACCACTGTGCCGGTACGTTCATTGATCACGACCTTGGCTCGTCGGTCAGGTTCGACTCGTACGTTTTCGACTGCCGCAAGAAAATCCGCCAGATGTGACTGCCGCCCCTCCGGAATATGAATGGCTACCCCGGCAGCATCTCTTGTTTCGGCAATCGTCCCAAATGCAGCATTGATTGCGCCGGTAACACGGGACGCTGTGGTGTAGTCCGGCTCGGCAAGAACAAAAGTAACCGAGCGGTCTGCGCCGATATCGGTGTTGTCAATCCCGGCCTCGATAGTCGCACCATCCGGGATAGAACCGACGGTTGGATGGTTTTTCTGAATCATGTTGCCGTTCATGTCGTATTTGTAGCCACCGACAGATACAGCTCCCTGTGCGAGTGCATATACCTTGCCATCCGGACCCTTCAATGGAGCGAGAATCAACGAACCGCCAACAAGGCTTCGCGCGTCGCCAATGGAGGTCACCGTAACGTCGACGGCGTCACCAGCACGGGCGAACGGCGACAGGCTTGCCGTCACCATGACGGCAGCAACATTCCGGCTTTGAACATCGTCAGCGCCAACAGAAATATCAAAACGCGACAACATGTTCGCAATTGACTGGCGTGTGGTCTTGTTACGTACAGAGTCACCTGTACCGGCCAGGCCTGTTACCAAGCCATAACCGACCAGCGCGTTCTCGCGCCACCCCTCCACTTTTCCGATGTCCTTGATGCGGATCGTTTCGGCGCCAGCCGGAAAAGCCATCATGCACATATGCATTGCCATGGCGCAGGCGCCGAACATCCTGTTCACTTTGTTCATAGTCCAAACCAGGTCAATACTTTCTGCCACCATGCCGAGCGCTGGCGATCGGCAATATCGCCTTCTCCCGCGTAACTGATTCGGGCGTCGGCAATACGTGTCGACAGCACAGTATTGACGTCCGAAACGTCCTGAGGGCGTACCTTGCCTTCGACCCGAATCTGCTGTTGCTCGTTATTCACATCCAGCAACTGGTCTCCTGCGATCACAAGGTCGCCATTCTCGGCAATGGATCGCACCGACACCGTGATCTGCGCCAGCACCTTGCCCTCTCGCTGTGTCTGTCCGCGGCCATTCAGCTGGTTGGTTGTCTTTGCGTTCCCGCCGTGCCTGTTGGCGTTCCAATCGAGATCAAGGCCGACCTGCGCATCACGGGCTGCAGTAGTGTTCGCCGTACTGCTGGCACTTGCGTTTTCGTACACCAACACCGTCAGCAGGTCACCGACGCGGTGCGCCTTGCGATCGGAAGTCAGTGCCCGGTACATACCTTCCTGGTACAGGCTCTTGGCCGATGCATTTGGTGGGATCACAACAGTCACCAACAAGATTGCTGCGGCGGCTGCCAGTGCCAATGATCTATTTCGTTCCATTTGCCTCAACCACTCCCTCTGCCACCAAGCGCCCCATCACTTTGTCAGTGCCAGTCGCAGGTTTGACTGCAATGAGTTCTCCAATACGCGCGTCATGTTCTGCTGTAGCTATCGTTTCGATTGCCACGTTGCCCTCCGACAACCTCAAGGCAACGACGTCGCCGCGGTATACGGCTCCTGTCGCAAGCAAGCACTCGCGCATCAACGTCTTGCCGGCAGCAAGCATCTTGCGCAAACGCCTCGGCTGCGCAAGGTCTTTTGCTGTTGCGGGAGCGGGCCGGATTCCAACGATGTCTCGCGTCACCGGCTCGAAATCGGTCGCAATGACTTCGCTACCCGCAGCAAGACCATGTTTGGCAATGAACACTGTGCTGCTCGCAGTAACATGCATCGGGATTACCACCGATCGGGCCATGTCACCATCGACATAGATATCCACCCATACGGGTGTACGCGCACTAATTGCCCGTCCTTCCAATGGCCGCACTTTAAAAGACGCGACACCGACAGGCGCTTCGATATCAGCAATGCTCGCGGCCTGCTCCAATTCAAATTTATCGAACCGTGATGCCACTATGCTTTGGAGGTAACTTTTTGCCGCATCGACCAGTACGGCAGAGGGTAAAACCTGGCTCGCACGCCGTACCTGTACAGCCCGAGCCCCACTCCACTCGATACGTTCAAACCCCGCATGGCTCGACGTATAGATTGCCTGTTTCAGGTCCGCACGCGTCAGCTGCTCGATGTAGCCGACCATGGGCGCACTACCGACGCGCACTTCGCGCAGTGCCTTTTCATGCTGCGGACTGCCGGCCTTCACTATCGCCACATCGGAAAGAGTGACAAATTTCCCTCCCACGGCAACTTCATCCTTTAGCTCGATATGGATTTCGGTCACATCCGAAATGGCCGCGCTTGCGTGAAATGCAGCGCAAGCGCACAAAGCCTGAAGATAGAGAAGAAATAGACGCATGCGATGTCAACGGCGCAGGTTGTTGCTCATCGCCAGCATGTCATCCGATGCCTGTATTACCTTGACGCTCATTTCATAGGCTCGCTGGGCAACCATCAGGTTGACCATCTCGTCTATGAGCTTGACGTTGGATGCCTCGGTGTAGCCCTGTGCGATCGAGCCGGCATTGTCCTCCCCTGGCATGCTATAGATCGCATCGCCGGATCGTTCCGTCGGCCGATACATGTTTCCGCCGGCTGATTCAAGGCCGGTGAGATCTGAAAAGCCGGCCAGTTCTATCCTGCCGACTTCCTGCGGTGCATTCGATCCGCCAATAGTTACCCGGCCGTCTGCTGCAATGGATATATCTTTCACATCGCTTCCGACATGAATGTTCGGCTTGAGCGGATAGCCCTCTGCCGTTGCAAGCAAACCGTCTTTATTGACGATCAACGTACCGCCTCGCGTGTAGGCGCTGGTTCCGTCGGGCAGCTCCAGTTCCAAAAATCCGTCGCCGCGGATTGCAACGTCTAAGGGGTTATCGGTTTTTTTCAATTCTCCCTGCGCAAACAACTTTGCAGAAGACGCCAGCGCTACACCTGCGCCGAGCGGCGTCGGCGGAATGCCCTCGGCTGAATCAGGAGCCACAGCCTGGGTTAATCCGCTGCGTACCAACGCCTGGAAAGTTACCTGCCCTTTCTTGAAACCCGTCGTATTTACGTTTGCCAGGTTATTGGCAATCGTATCGACATTAAGTTGTTGCATTTGCATGCCTGTTGCGGCAATGTAAAGTGCGTCATTCATCTTCAGAAATCCCCCAGTTTATGCATCGCCTTTTCGAAGGCGTCGTCGTATCCCTGCATGATTTTCTGCATGGCTTCAAAATGCCGGACGGTCTCTGTGAGCCTGACCATTTCCTGTGGTGAATTCACGTTTGAATTTTCCAGATAGCCCGCACGTATATTTCCGTCTGCACCCGCATCAGCCAACCTAGCGCTGCCCTGGGAAAACATCCCATTGGCGATCGAAGCCAGGGCCTGAGGATTGCTGAAGCGAACCAGCTTGATTTGCCCCATTACGCGATCACCCTCGCGTACCTCGCCATTCCGGTCGATTTGCGCAGTGGTGCCGGAAATGACAAGCTCTCCGCTAACACCCATCAACGCGTTGCCATCCTCCGTGACGAGTCGCCCCCGTGTGTCTATATGCAGCGATCCGCGTCGGGTATATAAGAGCCCCTTTTCTGTCGATACTTCGAAATAGCCGTCTCCTTCGATCGCAATATCGAGGGGGTTGCCGGTATGGCGCAGTATGCCGTGCGTCATGTCTGTTATAGGCGCTGATGCGCGCGCCGGGTTGCTTCCGATGTTGCCGGCTCCACGCAACTGATCAACATGATCGAAAAATGGTCGTGAGACCGCGATCTCGCGCTTGTAGGCGGTTGTCGTCACATTCGCCAGGTTCTGGCTAATGCTATTCATGCGCTGTAAGTCATCCTGCATGCCGACGCCGGCGACGGAAAACGCGTCCATTGTTCCTCCCTATGACTTCTCTTCTTTTCTTTTGCAAACTTGGGCTACAGACTTACAGTGCCAAACGACTTCAAACTGATTGAACCCGGAATTTCCGCCAGTGACAAAATCCGCATATGGGGCGCTACGCGTTCTACCAAGGCACGCAAGTGACGACGCAGGTCCGGCGAGCAAAGCAGCACCGGCAGCAGATTTGTCTTCATCATGCGCTCCGCGTGAGAGACGATCCTGCCCAGCACCTGCTCCGCGAGTTTCGGCTCTATGACGAGCGTCGTCGACGCATCTGCCATGCGGACACCTTGCAGCAATGCCTGCTCCAGAGAAGGGTCCAGCGTCAGCACATGCAGTGCCGCAGCTTCTCCGACAAGCGATTGGCAAATTGCCGGCCCTAGTCGTTGACGTATCAGCTCGGTCAGATACATCAGATCCTTGCTTGCGCGACCGGCATCTGCAAGGGTTTCAAGGATTGCTTCAAGGTTGCGGATCGAAACTTTTTCTTTCAGGAGGTTTTGAAGGATCTTCTGGACATCGCCAACTGAGAGAACGGTCGGGACCAGCTCTTCCACCAGACCGGCTTGATGCTGGCGAACCCGCTGCAATAGCTTTTCAGTTTCGGCGCGGGTCAGCAGTGCGTGAGCCTGCTGCTTCAGCAATTCGCTCAGATGAGTAACAAATACGGTCGCCGGGTCAACCAGCGTGTATTTGGCGGCACGTGCCGTTTCCTTTTCAGCGTCATCGATCCAGATGGCCGGCAAGCCATAGGTAGGCTCCCGTGTTTCCAGCCCTTTTACCTGGCGCACATCGCCGCCAGCGCGGATTGCAAGCGTACGGTCAGAATGAATTTCTCCTCGTCCTGCAGTTACACCGAAAATATTGATTTCATACGCGTTCGGTCCGTGCTGCAGCGCGTCGCGAAAGCGCACGGATGGCAACACCAGGCCGGACTCGAGTGCATATTGCCTCCTGATCGCTGCAATCCTGTCCATGAATCCAGAATCTTCACTCCCGACCAGCGAGCGAAGATTCGATCCGATTAGCACTTCGATCGGCTCTACCTGAAGCGCGTCATAGGAATCGGTGTCTTCTTTCAACAATGGAACAGGTTCCTTGCTGCTCTCTGCCTTGTCCGCGCGCTCTTGCTTGCGCGCAAACCATGCAGTACAGGAGAAGAGTGCAATGATGACCGCTACAGGAATGGCCGGAATTCCCGGCAGCAGAAGCAATGTAGCGAGCGCACCGATGACAATGAAAATCGTTTTGGGAAAAGCGGTAATTTGCCGCAGAACTTCGGCGCTGAGGTTTGCATCCGAGGCCGAGCGCGTAACAATTATTCCGGTGCCTACGGAGATGACCAGCGCCGGAACCTGTGTGACGATTCCGTCACCGATCGTTAACAACGTATAGGTTTGCAGGGCCTGGTCCCAGTGCATTCCCAGCTGCATTACTCCGATCACGAGGCCGCCGATGATATCGATCAGCATGATGATGATGCCGGCAATGGCGTCGCCTTTGACGAATTTGCTTGCGCCATCCATTGCGCCGTAAAATGCCGACTCCTTTTCCAGGTTCTTGCGTCGACGCTTGGCTTCATCCTGATCAATGAAGCCCATGTTGAGGTCCGCATCGATGCTCATCTGTTGCCCCGGCATGCTGTCAAGCGTGAACCGCGCAGCGACCTCCGATACGCGTTGCGCCCCATTAGTGACGACGACATACTGCACCACAATCAGGATCAGAAATACGATCAGGCCGATGACGTAATTTCCGCCAACGACGTATGATCCGATTGCCGAGATGACGTGGCCGGCATCGGCGCTGGAGAGAATCAAGCGAGTCGCGGCTACATTAAGCGATAGTCGGAAAAGGGTTGCTATCAACAGCAACGACGGGAACGTTGAAAAGTCGACCGGACGCGGTGCATAGAATGTCAACAGAAGGATCAACAGTGCAAAGCTGAAGTTGGTCAGAATCAGAAAGTCCAGCAGGCCGGATGGAATCGGCGTAAACAGGACGGTGAGCACGCCGATGACGAGCAACACCATTGGCAAGTCGGAGTTGGCGCGCAGGATATTTGGAGGCCGGGTCATGTGCCACTCCTTTTTCCGATGCGCTGCATTTCGCGCATTGAATAAACCCAGACCATGATCTTCGCAACCTGCGGATACCACTTTTCCGGTACAAATCCGTCGTAATCGACTTCACGGAACAAGGCTCGGGCGAGCGTGCGGTTTTGCACTACAGGGATGTGGTGGCGACTCGCGACTTCGCGCATTTTCCGTGCGACGTCACCTGCGCCTTTGGCAACCAACTTCGGTGCGGCGCTCTTGCCATGGTCGTAGTTCAAGGCGACGGCAATATGAGTGGGATTGGTTATGAGGACGTCGGCGGAAGGCAGCTTGTGCATAGACTTGCTGCGCTTGAGCATTTCCTTGCGCAGTTCGCGCAATCTGGCTCGGATACGAGGATCGCCCTCGCGGTGCTTTGCTTCGTCGCGGACATCGCGCTTGCTCATGCGCATTCGCTTCGAGAATTCCCAGCGGGAGTAAGCCAAATCGATGACGCCGATCGCCAGCAATGCAAAAACCAGTTTGACCACAAGGCTGGATGCAGTATCAGTCAGCATCCAGGCGTAGCCCTTGGGGTCAAGTGCTGCAATACTTCTCAGCATCGGAATAATCCCACGGATTGACGCATAGGCGACGCCGCCTAATACAGCGAGCTTCACGATACCTTTTACAGCCTCGTACACTATTCGCATTGAAAACAGTCGCTTGAAGCCTGTTGCCGGGTTGAGGCGATTGAGATCCGGAGACAGAGGTTTAAAGGTAAACACCGGACCGGTTTGAAGCAGATTCGAGAGAACTCCGACCATCAGAATCGTGAAAAAGAATGGGCTCAATACCGCCAGCGATGCAAACAACATGCTTCCGAGCCAGGTCGAAATGCCATCAGGAGTCCAATCGAGGTGCGTCGCGCCGCCGATAACATGCAGTTGCAACCGTATTGTTTGCGTCAACGCATCCCATCCCTTTGCGTGCAACATCGTGGCCGTAGCCGCAAGAATCGCAAGCGAGGTCAGATCCGCGCTTTTGGCGACACTCCCCTGCTTACGCGCCTGCTCCAGTTTGTAAGGGGTCGCCGCTTCGGATTGGTCGAAATCTTCGGCCATTAGCGCAACACCTTTTCCCAATACACGAATATTGCGGCATAGATGCGGCTCATTACCTGCGCCATTGAACCGACGGTAACTGAGAACATCAGCAAGCAGGCGACAATTTTCACCGGAACGCCCACCACAAACATGTTCATTTGCGGCAGCACACGCGACACAAATGCCATTGCCACTTCCACTAAAAAAAGGCAAAACATTACCGGAGCGATCAGTACGACGCCGAGAGAAAACATCATGCCGAACTGACGAATGACGACCTCGGGCAGAATGTCGGGCAGGCCTGTTCCGGGTGGCACCTGCTGCACTGAAAAAGCTATTCCGCGCAAAAGGGCGTGGTGACCATCCATTCCGAAAAACACGGCGACAGCAAGAAGATTCAACATCGTGGAGAACAGCGGCGCACCTGCACGGATAACAGGATCGAATACACTTCCGATTCCGAATCCGCTTTGAACGTCAAGAATCTTTCCTGCCACCGAAAATGAGCCGAATGCGGCAAAGACTCCGAAGGCGAGGATGGCACCAGTAACGACTTCCGACATAACGGAATGCAGCAATACACCCATGGTGTGCGGAACTTCGGCATAAGCACCATCCGGCCGGGGCGCCAACATCATTGCAAGTGCAAGTGTGAACAGCGCCCGCACAGCAAACGTGCCGCCTATGCCAGAAAAGATCGGGCTCAATAACAGCAATGCGGACAGCCTGACCCACAGCATCAGGACACAATTCGCCCATAAGGGATCGATGGAGATCACCATGCTCAGCGCGTCAGAAATAGCCCGGAATACCGGCGATAAGTGCCGTCGAAAATGCCAACAGTCGCTTGAGCATCCAAGGTCCGCAGACCACAAGGACGACAACTGCCGTCACGATTTTAGGGATATAGGTCAATGACATTTCCTGCACTTGCGTAATGACTTGCAGGACACTTACGAGCACCCCAATGATTAGAGTTGCTCCAAGCAGTGGCGCAGAAATGAGCAGCGCATTCCAAAGAATGTCTGCTAGCAGTTGCAAGGCCATATCGGATTTCATTACCCCCCCAAAAAAAACGGCAATAAAATGCCCTCGCCGACTTTTGGCGATTCTTGTAGTTGTTGTTGATAGAACTGCTTAAACGATATTGGGTCTTGACGCGCCGCCTGGCGCTAAGGCGGCACCGCAAAAAAACAGAGACCTGCTTAAAGGTGCACGGAATTCACGAAAATAGAGCGGGAAAACGACTACTTATCTACTTTTCCTTCCATGAGCGGCATACATGCCCACCTTGTAATGTTTTGTAAAAAATGTAACAAAACGAAGTGTAAAATATGCAATTATTGTTGTCAATAATATATTTACAACCGTAATGTATCCACAAGATTTTCGAAGAGTTTAGGCAAGGCGTTTCTAGTCGGTGCATACGCCCCGCAAGGCTTGACCGGGTTAAAACACAACGATAGAGTCCTGCTACCAAATCTATTCATGCCCCCTCACAACACAGACGACCGCGTACTGGCACATAATCATTGTTATGTAACCTGGTTCAGCAGGATGGCTTTGTTGCTGTTATGGCTTATCAACGATGATCAACTCACACTCTTCGCTTGAGCAGCATGAATTGTTGCAACTGGCGGTCGACGCAATTAATCGCCAGGAAAGCCGCATGGCAATGTTGTACTTGATGGATGCCACGTCTCGACCAGATGCCAGCGCCACGGCGCACTTTCTGCTTGGATCTCAATTCGCACAAGCACAGTTGACGGAACAAGCCATGCAAGAATTGGAAGCTGCTGTCGCCATGGATCCCAGCCTTGCCATTGCACGCTTTCAACTTGGGTTGCTTCTTCTATGCGCGGGTAAAGTGGGAAGATCAGCGGAGATGTTGCGCACGTTAGCGAGTGAAGGCGGTTCGGATGCCTTGAACTGCTTTGCGTGTGGCTTACTGCATTTGATTCGAGATGAATTTGCAGAATCTGCTCGATATCTTAACGAGGGCATTCGATTGAATGCAAAGAATGACGCGCTGAACAAGGATATGCAAAAGATTCTTGACGAAATCGAAAGATCTTTGCTTCAGCAAAAGAATATCGTTTCAACCCTTGCAGAAACTCCGTCTACACAACATCTTTTTTTGTCGGCCTACACAGGCAAGCCGACTCATTGATTGATACGCAAATATTATTCTGCTTGATTTCATATGGCGTCCTCCGTCAATCCAGTCAGCCAGCTTGTTGCCGTGATTCGCGCGCAATTATCCGCACAGTCCAATCAGAAAGCAGCAATACAAACGTCTGCTCGGCAAGCACAAACAAAAGCTCGGGCCCCGGAAGCGCACACCACTCTTGAAACCGTCGTTCAAGAAAAAATCAGACGTATCGACAAGAGGGACTCTGAACGAGGAAAGAAGGTTCTTCGGGTGTTCCTGGAAACGATATTGCTTGGCCATTTCGGAGAAAGATTGATTAACGAACCTGGTTTCCATCAAATGGTGGACGAGATTCAGTCAGCCATGGAAGCAGATACCGACATCAAGGAAGCTATTGATTGCGCCGTGAAGCACTTGCTCTCGAATTAGCAATATGCATACATTTCAACGAACTTCGCACTCGAACTCCAAGTCACTATTAGAAACTGCACGAGCCCCATGTTGGACCGATTAATGCCGGACGGCCGCTCTATGAACGCGAGACAATAAATGTTTTCGCACCCACCGAAGCCAACCACTTCTTCACCAGCCGTTCCTCATCAGCAGCAAGCCCCTCTACCAACGCCGACTCCAGCACCTGCACCCGCTTCCTGCACTTCGCCAGCAAACTCTTCCCTTCGGCCGTCACCTCAATCTGCTGAATCCTCCCATGCACCTCATGCGGCGTGCGCACGATCAGCCCCGCCCGCTCCAGGTTCCCGACAATCACACTCACCGTCGGCGGCGTCAGCATCGACAGCCTCGCAATATCCGCATTCGAAATCCCGGGGTACGCCATCAGCATCGTCATCACCGCGAACTGCGGTTGCGTAACGCCGTAGTCGGATAGCGCGCGTTCCATCTGCATGCGGAATACCGTATTGGCTTGCCGCAGCAGGTAGCCGATGTGGCCGTCCTCGCCGCGCTTGCCCTCGCCGGGTTCGGGGATGGCGGCGGTTTTCGCCGTCGCCTTGCGTTTCGTCACCATATACGGCCTCCGTTATCACTCCATGCTTTTGGCAACATGTAAGAACTCAAATATTTTGTTAGAGTTCGAATATTATCGATTTTACCGTGAAAGGAGTTGCCATGACGCAGTTTGCTTCCCGCATCGATTACGAACGTTTCAACCAGATGGCGCCGGCGGTGCGTTCTGCCCTCGTCCAGCTCGGCAGCGCCGCGGTCGAAGCGGGCATCGAGAAGGAGTTGCTGGAGCTGGTCAAGCTGCGTGCGTCGCAGATCAACGGTTGCGCCTTCTGCCTGCAATTCCATTTGAACCTGGCGCGCGGGCTCGATGTGCCACCGGAAAAGCTGGATCTGGTTGCTGCGTGGCGCGATGCGGGCGTCTACTCCGCGCGCGAATGCGCCGCGCTGGCGTGGACGGAACTGCTGACCTGCATCGCGCAGGAACACATCAGCGATGAAGACTACGCGGCGGCGCGCGAGCACTTTTCGGAGAAGGAGCTGGTGTTCCTGACGGCGGCAATCGGTGCCATCAACAGCTGGAACCGGCTGGCCGTCGCATTCCGTTTCGTGCCGCCGGCACGCACCTGAAGGCGCGACGATGAACACTGATCTCGATGCGCTGCTGGCGCAACATCGCGAACTCGTCGCACGGCATCTCGCGGCGGAAAACGCGCACCAGCTTGAAGAAACGCTGGCGACACTGCATCCGGAATGCATCTTCGAGGATGTCACGCTCGGCCTCGAATATCGCGGGCGCGAGGGTGCCGGCACGTATTACCGCACGTGGTGGGATGCGTTTTCGATTGAGGTGCGCGGCATCGCGCGCCACTGGACGACCGAGGGCAACCTGATCGCGGAAACGCGTTACGTCGGGCAGCACACCGGCGACTTCTACGGCGTGCCGGCGACGGGCCGCGACCTCGACCTGCGGCTGGCGGTGGTGATCCGCTTTCGCGATGGATTGATGCTGGGCGAGCGCTTCTATTACGACCTCGCGTCGCTGCTGTCGCAGCTTGGTGTCGATCGCCTGCCGACGGTGCAGTGAACTTGCGTTTGCCGGCAATGCGCTCTGGCAACCTCTGGCAAAGATGGGCGAAATGTGACATTGCGTAAATCCCGGCGCAGGCCTGTCTTCCAACCTTGCGACTGCGGCGTTAGGCGGCAATGAACCATGCCTGACATGCATCCATTGCTTCGGAGACAGCCATGAACAACAACAAGCCTCATTCGCCGGGCCGCAGGTCTGCCCTCGTTTCCCTGCTGGGCATGCTGGCGACGGCATGCGGCGGTGGTGGCGGTTCGTCATCTTCAACGACGGTTACGCCGACGGGCGCACCAACGCCGTCGCCCGCACCCAGCCCCGCTCCTTCGCCGTCACCGGCACCTGCACCCACGCCGACTCCTGCGCCCGTCGCGCGACTGACACTGAACGGCTCGACCATGCTCGCGCCGAACGGTTCGCCCATCATGCTGCGCGGCATCAACGAAGGCACATGGGGCAAGATGCGCAGCTACGACGCGGCGGCGATCGCGGCGCAGGGCGCAAACGTAGTGCGCGTGCTGATCCGCTGGTGGGGTTTGTATGGCGGCACCGACGTGGAGAGCCGGCTCGATGCGGCGCCGGGGCATTTCGATCCGGCGCATGT
>DASVLM010000756.1:0-2684 GCA_036384875.1 Noviherbaspirillum sp. | reverse complement strand
TTCCGTTCCGGCGAGAAGCTGCTCGGCAACCAGGAACTGGCGGAACGCGCCAGGCTGCCCAAGTCCACCGTCTCGCGCCTGACCTACACGCTGACCAAGCTCGGCTATCTGGAATATGCCGAGGAGATCGGCAAGTACCGGCTCGGCACCGCCAGCCTCGCGCTCGGCAGCGCCATGCTGTCGCGGCTGGACATCCGTCAGTTCGCGCGTCCCTTCATGCAGGAACTGGCGGACTTCTCGCATACCTCGGTGTCGCTCGGCATGCGAGACCGTCTCTCCATGATCTACATCGAAAACTGCCGCAGCCAGGCAGCATTGACGCTGCGGCTCGACGTCGGCGCGCGCATTCCGATTGCGCAAACCGCAATGGGCCGTGCCTACCTTGCCGAAACCTCCAGCAGCGAACGCAACGACATCCTCGAGCGCGTGCGCGAACTCGACGAGCTGAAATGGCCGTCCATCCGCGACGGCGTCATGCGTTCGGTGGAGGAGTACAAGACGCTCGGCTGCTGCACGTCTTTCGGCGACTGGCAACAGGACGTGAACGCAATTGCAGTGGCATTCAAGCCGAACAATGGTTCGCAGATCCTGGCCATCAATTGCGGTGGCCCCTCGTTCAACCTTTCACCCGAATACCTGCTGAACGAAGTCAAGCCGAAGATGCTGGAATTGGTTGAACGGCTGCGGCGGGTTTAGGCAGGAGTCATGCAGTTTCAGGCAGGGCCCTTGCGCATTTTGGCGGGGAACAAAGGCAATGCATAAGTTAACAGCCTCTGCCTGACATGCTTCTTGGGTAGCTAAATTTTTTCCTTGGAAGCCGGACACATGGAAGACAACCTGCGGTCAATACGTTAATCCCGGCCGTGGGTTGTGGTTCATCAGCCATGACGCGCCGCGCGCTCCGCATGCGCAACATTGATCGGCACCGCTTCCGCTCCCTTGTTTTCTTCCTCGCCATCGATCGACGTCGTCAACGGTCCGTTGCCGCTGAACCGGTCGAGGTAGAGGTAGATCACCGGCGTGATGTAGAGCGTGATCACCTGCGAGAACAGCAGGCCGCCCACCACCGCAAGACCAAGCGGCTGGCGCAGCTCGGCGCCGGCCCCCCAGCCCGCCGCAACCGGCACCGCACCCATCATGGCAGCGAAGGTCGTCATCATGATCGGCCTGAAGCGCAGCACGCAGGCCTGGCGAATCGCTTCCGCCGGTTTCATGCCCTGCACGCGCTGCGCTTCCAGTGCGAAGTCGATCATCATGATCGCGTTCTTCTTCACGATACCGATCAGCATCAGGATGCCAATGGTCGCGATCAGCGTAAGGTCGAGTCCGAACAGCCGCAGCGTGAGCAGCGCACCGACCGCTGCCGAGGGCAGGCCCGAGAGAATGGTCAGCGGGTGGATAAAACTTTCATACAGCACGCCGAGCAGCACATAGATCACCAGCAATGCCACCACCAGCAGCACCGCCTGGCTGCCCTGCGATTGCTTGAACACTGCGGCATCGCCGCCGTAGGAAGTGATCACGCTGGCGGGCAAGTGTATTTCGCGCTGGTACTGCTCGATTTTCGCCGCAGCGACGCCTAACGGCACGTCGGGCGCGAGGTTGAAGGACAGGGTAATCGCCTGCAACTGACCCTGGTGGTTCACCGCGGTCGGGCCGACGGTGCGCACGACGGTAGCGAAGCTGGTCAATGGCACGAGGTTGCCGGTCTTGCTGCGAACGTAGATATCCTTGAACGCGCTTTCGTCGCGCTTGAACTCGTCGCCGACTTCGAGGATGACCTGATAGTCGTTGCTGCTGGTGTAGATGGTCGACACCTGGCGTTCGCCGAAGGCGCTGTAGAGCGCGCTACGCAGGTCCGCCATTTGCACGCCGAGCAGGTTGGCCTTGTCGCGATCGATTTTCAGCGACGCCTGCAAGCCCTTCAGCTGGGAGTCGCTGGTCGCGTCGCGAAATGCCGGGTCGGCCTGCATCTTCTCGAGCAGTTTCACGCTCCAGTCGTTCAATTCGTCCGGTTGCACGCTTTGCAGGATGTACTGGTAGCGGCTCTTGGAAACGCGACCGCCCAGCTGCAGGTTCTGCACCGGGTTGAAATACACGGCAATGCCGGGCACGGTGCGCACTTTCTTGCGCAAGCCTTCGAGCACCTTCTGCATGCCATCGCGTTCGTCGCGCGGCTTCAGGTTGACGAACATGCGTCCGGTGTTGGCGGTGAGGAAGGTGGCGCCGACGGTCGAGGCAACACTTTCCACGTTCGGGTCCGCACGGACGATGCCGGCTACCTCGGCCTGTTTCTGTTGCATCGCGGTGAATGAAATATCCTCGGAGGCTTCGGTCGTCACGCTGATCTGGCCGATGTCTTCCGTCGGGAAGAACCCCTTGGGAATGGTGATGAACAGCCAGGCAGTCAGCCCGAAAGTTGCCGCCGCCACCATCAGCACCGCGAAGCGATGCCGCAGCGCGACGTCCAGCGTTTTCGAGTAACCGTTGAGCAAGGCATCGAAACCACGCTCGAAGGTGCGGCTGACGATGTTGTGGCCATGCTCGTGACCGGGCTTCAGGTAGCGGCTGCACAGCATCGGCACCAACGTCAGCGAGACGATGGCCGAGACCAGGATGGACAGCGAGACAACGACCGCAAACTCGTGGAACAGCAGGCCGATCACGCCCGGCATGAAGAAGAT
>DASVLM010000755.1:0-15327 GCA_036384875.1 Noviherbaspirillum sp. | reverse complement strand
ACGCTGCCTCGATGCAGGCATGGACGACTATCTTGCCAAGCCGTTCACCGCTGCGGAATTCATCGCAGCAGTTGGCCGCTGGATAGGGGCGGAGCGAGCAAAATAGTTTTGATTCCAACGGGAACTTGATAACAGGTTCATGTCTAACGTTGCACCCCGGAATCGCCATCAGCGCGAACGGGCATCAAGGAAAGACGGGCAACATGTATTCGCTGAAAAACATCAGGAAAATCCGGGGACTGGATGGCGCCGGCGTGACGGCATCCATCTATCGCGACGGCGTGCGCATCGGCTGGGTGCAAGTGCCGGCCGACGGCGGCCGCGCGCTGTTCACCTTCGACGCCGACGGCGAGCGCAGCAGCTTCGAACGCTTCGTCGAAGGATGGTGGATTGTGGCGAGCAGCCGCATCACGCTCGATCCGCTCGCCGTTGAATTCGCCAGCAGCGATCCCGGCTTTGCATTGAGGTTGCCGGCGAAGATGCGTTACTGGGTGACGTCGTGGGTCACCGGCACGGCGGTGTCGAAGCTGGAAGTCGCCGCCTGATTCGAGACACGGCAACAACGCAGCTCAAGGCCAGCCCGCTGCCGGCACGCTGACGCGCACTGCCTCTATCCGGCCCGGCCGCTCGGCCAGTGCGCGCGGTGCGCGGCAAACGCGCCCCGTCACCAGATACAGCGTGCGTCCGTCGTCACCGCCCAGCATGCAGGCGATTGCCTCGTTCGGCACCGCGATGCGCTGCGCAATCTCGCCGCCTTCGCGCACGCGCAGGAATTCCCGCGTCGGCGGCGATGCGATCCACACCGCACCTTCCGCGTCGAGGCAGATGCCGTCCGGCGTTGCCTCTCCTGTGTTCGCCCAGATGCGGCGGTTCGACAATGAACCGTCGGGCGCAATGTCGAACGCCGACAATTGCCGGCCCATGGTCTCCGCCACGATCAGCGTGCGTTCGTCGGGCGTGATCACGCAGCCGTTCGGAAAGTCGAGATTGTCGGCAACCACGCGAGCAGCGCCGTCCGGCATGACGAGGATGAGTTCCGCGGGCCGCTTCGCTTCCTTCGCGAACATGTCGAAACCAAAATTGCCGACATAGGCGCGGCCGTGCCGGTCGACCACCATGTCGTTGCAATGGCTGGAGGCGAGCGAGGACAGGTCGGCATGCAGCACCAGCGCGCCGTTCTCGCAGCGCATCAGCCTCCGGTCCGTCATCGATACCACCAGCATGCGACCGTCCGGCAGCCAGCCGAGGCCGGAGGGCTGGGCCGGGACATGCGCTGCTTCGACGAGGCGGCCATCCGGTTCCACGCACATCACCTGGTGGGTATAGAAGTCGGAAAACCACAGCTTCCCGTCATGCCAGCGCGGCGCCTCCGGAAAGGCCAGCCCGTCGGCGACCAGCGTGCGTTGCAGGTCCTCAGTCATTCATCGTCTCCTCGTCTAGGTATTGTCCTTGATGAAGGCAGCTAGCTCGCGGCTCAGCACCGCAGGCTGGTCGCGCTGCGGAATGTGGCCGCAATCGGCAATCGCCAGCGCACGCGCATGCGGCGCCAGCCGCGCGATGCCCTCGATCTGCGCCAGCGTGCCGTATTCGTCGCCTTCGCCCTGCACTGCGAGCACCGGGCAGGCGATCTTCGGCAATTCGGCTTCGATGTTCCAGTCGCGGAAGGCAGGATCGAGCCAGGCATCGTTCCAGCCGCGGAATACGCTTTCGGCATCGTCGTGGTAACGCGCCAGCCGCGCACGCAGGTCGGTGTCGCGATACGCGTCGCGCGCCTGCACGATGCCGGCGATGGTGATGTCCTCGACGAAGATGTGCGGCGCCATCGCAATCACGCCCGCCACTTCTTGCGGAAAGCGTGCCGCGTACAGGAGCGCGATCGAGCCGCCGTCGCTGTGGCCGAACAGCCAGGGACGCCGCACATCGAGCGCGTGCAGCAAGGCCGGCAGCGCTTCATGCGCCTGTTCATGCAGATAGGTGACGGGCAGAGGCTGGTCGAGCGGGCGCGGCGTCGATCGGCCATAGCCATAGCGCGAGAACACCAGGCCGCGGAAGCCGTGCTCCGTGCAAAAGCGTTCGGGGAAATCCTTCCACATCGCAATCGAGCCGAGACCCTCATGCAGGAAGACCACGACCGGAGATGTGGAAGCGGCATCGCCGACCCAGCAATATTCGAGGCGGGCAGTTCGGCCCTTCCAGGCAATGTCGGCGAAGCGGATGGCGGTGCTGTCGAGAGGCATCGGCGGGTACTCTTCAAGGGGATGCGAAGAGTATAGCGGCGATGCACGAGGCGCGTCGGCGGGCTGCCGATGCGGCCTAGGAACCCTTGGAGTCCGTGGAGTCCTTGGAGTTCGTTGACGGCGCGGCGATTTCGTCGCAGGGATTCGTCGCCCGCTTCGCGCTCCCGGTGAACCACACGAAGTCGTAAACCTGTCCCGCCGGGCTGCTCGCGTAGGCCATCGGTTCATCGCCCTCGTCGGCCTGTACCAGCCCGAGCGACAGCACCGGCGCATCCGGCGCGCGCGCCGCGAGGTAAAGCGGCACCGCCATGTCCCGGCGCGCATGGCCGTTGCCCATGATGCCGACCGCGCCGCGCTCGCGGTAGCGCAGCAGCGTATCGGCCATTACCGCGTCACGCGCCCGTTGCGACTTCGCGATGGCGGGCACCACCTGCTCCGGCAACTTGCGGCAATGCCCTTCGAAGATATCCTGCCGCAGCAACTTGTCGCGTTCCGGCGTCCATACCGCTTCCAGCATCAGCCGGGCTTCCTCGCCTGCGCCCAGCGCCGCGAAACCCTCGCGCGCCACCTGCCGCAATTTCGCGCGAGAGAGGTTGGCCGCTGCAATCGGCGGGTGCTCGGCAACCGCAAGGCGCACCAGCGGCTGGTAGTAAGGCCAGTCCCAGCCCTTGCCCATCAGCGCGCCCAGTTGCTGCACCTTCGCCTCCGTCGCCGCGTCCGACGCAAGGATGCCGTCGATGCGCTTCTGCTGCTCGCGGTCGTATTGCTCCATCACCAGCGCCGGTCGCTTGCCGGTGCGGACCAGTTGCTCCAGCAGTCGCAGCTGGATGTCGTGCTGCGCCTTGTTGTCGTGGATTTCTCCCAGCAGCACGAAGCGTGCGGCAGAGGCGCGCCGCGCAAGCATGTCGGCGTCCACCTGCTGTTGTGCGCCGATATCCCAGATCGAACCGGCCAGCGGATGGCTGCTCGCATTCAGCAATGGGTGGCTGCAGGCGGCGAGCAGCAGCGCAAGGAAGAGGGCAGGCAGCAGGCGGCGAAGCGGTTGGTATGTCATTTCGGTTCCTGTCCGGTATGGGTGATGGCAGCGGTCAATGCAGCAAGAATAGACATACAATGCCTTGAGCGCATTCGCACAAGGCATTCTCATGACTTCCGCCAAACCCGTCACCGTTTCCCTCGTTCTCGGCTCCGGCGGCGCGCGCGGGCTTGCGCACATCGGCGTCATCCAGTGGCTCACCGAGAACGGCTACACCATCCGTTCCATCGCCGGCTCCTCGATGGGCGCGCTGGTCGGCGGCATCTACGCCACCGGCAAGCTCGCCACCTACGCGGAATGGGTGATGGCGCTGGAGCGCATGGAAGTGCTGCGCCTGCTCGACCCGGATTTCGGCGGCGCCGGCCTCTTCAAGGGCGAGCGCGTGATGGGCGTGCTGCGCGACCTGATCGGCGACGGCGAGATCGAACAGCTGCCCGTCTCCTTTACCGCCGTGGCAATGGATCTCGAATCCGGCAAGGAAGTATGGCTGCGCAAGGGCAAGCTGTTCGACGCCATCCGCGCTTCGATCGCAATCCCGCTACTCTTCACGCCTTTCCGCTACGAAGGCCGCACGCTGGTCGACGGCGGTCTCGTCAACCCGGTGCCGATCGCGCCGACGCTCAACGACACCACCGACCTCATCGTCGCCGTCAATGTCGGCGGCAAGCCCGAATCGCGTCCTGCCGAAACCCCGAGCGAGCGCATCCCCGACGGCAGCGTCTACCGCCAGCGCATCCAGGCCTTCATCGACAGCCTGCGCGTTCCACGCAACCCGGCCGACGCCATGCCCGGCATGATCGACGTGGCGCTGCGCTCGATGGAAGCGATGGAAAACACCATCGCCCGCCTCAAGCTCGCCGCCTACTCGCCAGACGTTACCATCGAGATACCCCGCAACGCCTGCCGCATCCACGAATTCTGGCGCGCCGAGGAAATGATTGCCCTCGGGAGCGAACGTACCGCAAAAGCCTTTGCCGGCAACGGTTTTCATCCATCCTGACAACACCCTGTCTCGCCCGTAAAACATCTTCCGTCGTACATCTTCTCAGGGCCGGAATTGCTTGACCTGTGTCAAGGTGGGCAACTTCGACGCCTCGTTAGAATGACCGCGAGCAGCCGCTTTGCCGCGCATGTTTTTCCACCGTTCGCCATTCCCGCCGGAAGGGCGCGAGAGGGTGCGCCCCATGCGGTTGCAAACGTAGCACCCGCAGCACCCGCGCCAGAACAGGACATCGAGCAGACAACATGATTCTCACCTTGCCGCGCACCCGCATCCTTGTCCTGTCGCGTGCATTCCAACCTGCGCTCGCGCGCTGAGCAGAACAGCCATGTCACGCGTGCGAAGCCGCCCATCCAGCCATCGTTCCAACACCAACGGCCGTCCCCGGAGGACGGATCTCAGGGAGTCCTATATGCATAAACTAGAAAGCGCCGTCATCGCGCTCGCCGAACCGCAGGATATTTCCACCGAAGTCCTGACCGAGAAATACGCCAAGGGCGACGAAACCAGTGTCGAACAGGTCCACGCGCGCGTTGCCCGCGCATTGGCCGAAGTCGAGACCGCGAAGACGCGCAAGAAGCATGAAGAGGAATTCCTGTGGGCGCTGCAAAACGGCTTCATTCCGGCAGGCCGTATTTCCAGCGCCGCAGGCACCGGCCTGCAAACCACCCTCATCAACTGCTTCGTGCAACCGGTGGGCGACTCCATCACCGAAGACATCAACGGCAAGCCCGGCATCTACACCGCGCTCGCACAGGCGGCGGAAACCATGCGGCGCGGCGGCGGCGTCGGCTACAACTTCTCCAAGATCCGCCCCAAGGGCGCGATGGTGAAAGGCACCGGCAGCAGCGCCTCCGGCCCCAGCTCTTACATGAAGGTGTTCGACCGCTCCTGCGAAACCGTGGAATCCGCCGGCGCGCGGCGCGGCGCGCAGATGTCGGTGTTGAATGTCGACCACCCGGACATCATGGACTTCATCGTGGTCAAGCAGGAGAAAGGCCAGCTCAACAACTTCAACATTTCCGTCGGCGTAACGGATGAGTTCATGAAGGCGGTGGAAGCCGATGCGGAATTCGAACTCGCGCACATCACCGAACCCAACGCCGCGCTGAAAGAGCAGGGCGCCTACAAGCGCGCCGACGGCAGGTGGGTCTACAGGAAGGTGAAGGCGCGCGAGATCTGGGATCTCATCATGAAGAGCACCTACAACGCCGCCGAACCCGGCGTGCTCTACCTCGACCGCATCAACCGCGACAACAACCTCGGCTACTGCGAAGTCATCGAAGCCACCAACCCGTGCGGCGAACAGCCGCTGCCCGACTACGGCTGCTGCTGCCTCGGCAGCCTGAACATGACGTCCTACCTCGAAGACCCGTTCGGCGAAGCCCCACGCTTCGACTTCGACCTGCTCGCCAAGGTAGTGAAGATCGCGGTGCGCATGCTCGACAACGTGCTGATCTCGACCAAATGGCCGCTGCCCGAACAAGCGAAGGAAGCCGACTCCAAGCGCCGCATCGGCCTCGGCTTCACCGGCCTCGGCGACGCGCTCATCATGCTCGGCGTGCGCTACGACAGCGAACAAGGCCGCCAGCTCGCCGGCGAAATCTCGCGCGTCATGCGCGACGCCGCCTATGAAGCCTCCATCGAACTCGCGCAGGAACGCGGCGCTTTCCCGCTGTTCGATGCAGAGAAATATTTGAACTCCGGCTTCGCCTCCCGCCTGCCGGAAGAACTGAAAGCAAAGATCAGGAAGCACGGTATCCGCAATTCGCACCTGACCTCGATCGCGCCCACCGGCACCATCTCGCTCGCGTTCGCCGACAACGCCTCCAACGGCATCGAGCCCGCGTTCTCGTGGTTCTACAACCGCACCAAGCGCATGCCCGACGGCAGCAAGAAAGACTACACCGTCGAAGACCATGCCTACCGCGTCTATCGCGCGCTCGGCCACGACACTGCCAAGCTGCCGGAAGCCTTCGTCTCCGCACTGGAAATCTCCGCCATCGATCACATGCTGATGGTCGCCGCCGTCGCACCCTACATCGACGCCGCCATTTCCAAGACAGTGAACGTGCCGGAAGACTACCCGTACGACGGCTTCAAGGACCTCTACATGGAAGCCTGGCGCAAGGGCTTGAAGGGCATCACCACCTACCGTCCCAACGGCGTGCTCGGCGCGGTGCTTTCCGTCCCCGCCGCCAACGCAGCGCCGCAACCGATGACGCTGCCCGAGCAGGACAAGCGCATGGTGCTGAAGGAACTCGCCACCGCGCCGGTGCTCGCGTCGCTGCGCTGGCCCTCGCGTCCCGGCCTGCCTGCAGGCGCATCGGCATGGATCAGTGAAATCATCGACAGCCCGCAAGGCGAATTCGCCGTCGCCGTCAGCGACACCGCCGGCGTGCCGTTTGAAGTCTGGGTACTCGGCGGCCAGCCCCCGCGCGGCCTCGACGCCATCGCCAAGACGCTCTCCACCGACATGCGCGCCAACGACCGCGGCTGGATGCGCAAGCGCCTCTCGCTGCTCGCCAATGCCTACGGCGATCCGTTCGAAATGCCCATGCCGCCCAACGGCCGCCCGCTGCAAGTGCCGAGCGTGGTCGCGGCATTCGCCAAGCTGGTGGAATGGCGCTACAACCAGCTCGGCGCGCTCGACAAGGTCGAAGGCGAAAAGACGCCGGTGCTCGACGCACTCTTCGCCCCGCACGAACCCAAGACCGGCACCGACGGCACGCTCGCCTGGGTCGCCGACGTCTGCAATCCGTCAACGGACGACGACTTCGTCCTCATGCTGAAGGAACTGCAAATGCCCGACGGCACGCGCCGCCCCTACAGCATGTGGCTCACCGGCGGCCATCCGCATACGCTGGATGGATTGTGCAAGCTGCTCTCGCACGACATGCGCGTGGTCGACCCCGCATGGATAGGCATGAAGCTGCGCAAGCTGCTCAACTACGCCGAACCGCGCGGCGATTTCCTCGCGCGCATTCCCGGCAGCGAAAAGCTCGCGAGCTATCCGTCCACCGTGGCCTACATCGCGCAACTGGTGATTCATCGCTATGCAATGCTGGGGATTCTTACCGAGGAAGGCTTGCCGGTAAAATCGATGGGCGTGGTGACCGATGAGCCGACGCATGTGGCGAAGCCTGCGCCTATGATGTATGGGAAGGCTTGCAAGGAGTGCGGGAACTCCACCGTGATCAAGAAGGACGGCTGCGAGTTCTGCACCGCCTGCGGCGCGATCGGCGCTTGCGGCTGACCGGCAGAACACCGCCTGCCATGCACGCCACCTCATCCTGCGCCATGAAGAATGGCCGGGGTGCGGTGGCGTTTTCATTTCCGACTACGCATTTGAAACAATCATTTCGCATCAAGGACACACGCACATGAAAATCGAAACCCTCGCCGTCCACGCCGGCTACAGCTCCGACCCCACCACCAAGGCCGTCGCCGTCCCGATCTACCAGACGGTCGCCTACTCCTTCGACAACGCGCAGCACGGCGCCGACCTGTTCGACCTCAAGGTCCCCGGCAACATCTACACCCGCATCATGAACCCGACGCAGGACGTGCTGGAAAAACGCCTTGCCGCGCTCGAAGGCGGCGTCGGCGCACTCGCGGTGGCATCGGGCATGGCCGCCGTCAGCTACGCCATCCAGACCATTGCCGAAGCGGGCGACAACATCGTCTCCGCCAGCACGCTCTACGGCGGCACCTATAACCTCTTCGCGCACACCTTCCCGCAGCTCGGCATCGAAGTGCGCTTCGCCGACTCGCGCCAGCCGCAAAGCTTCGCACCGCTGATCGATGCGCGTACCAAGGCTATCTTCTGCGAATCCATCGGCAACCCGCTCGGCAACGTCACCGACTTCGCCAAGCTCGCCGACATCGCCCACGCGCACGGCATCCCGCTCATCGTCGACAACACCG
Source organism: Noviherbaspirillum sp. (assembly GCA_036384875.1). Lineage (GTDB taxonomy): Bacteria > Pseudomonadota > Gammaproteobacteria > Burkholderiales > Burkholderiaceae_D > Noviherbaspirillum. The sequence continues at coordinate 7,127 of DASVLM010000755.1, read as the reverse complement.
TGCCCAGCCCCTACCTGTGCCGTCCGTTCGAACACGGCGCCGACATCGTCGTCCACTCGCTCACGAAATACCTGGGCGGCCACGGCAACAGCGTCGGCGGCGCCATCGTCGACAGCGGCAAGTTCCCCTGGGCACAGCACAACGACCGCTTCAAGCGCCTGAATGAACCGGACGTCTCCTACCACGGCGTCGTCTACACCGAAGCCCTCGGCCCCGCCGCCTACATCGGCCGCGCGCGCGTCGTCCCGCTACGCAACATGGGTGCCGCCATCTCGCCGATGAACGCCTTCCTCATCCTGCAGGGTATCGAAACGCTCGCCTTGCGCATGGACCGCATCTGCGACAACGCGCTGCGCATCGCACAATATCTGTCACGCCACGCCAAGGTCGCGTGGGTGAATTACGCCGGCCTCGAACACCACCACGACTTCCCGCTGGTGACGAAGTACATGAGCGGCCGCGCCTCCGGCATCCTCTCCTTCGGCCTCAAGACCGCAGACAAGGCCGACCCGCGCGCAGCAGGCGCACGCGTGCTCGACGCGCTGCAGCTGTTCACGCGGCTGGTGAACATCGGCGATGCGAAGTCACTGGCGACGCACCCCGCATCGACCACGCACCGGCAGTTGAATCCCGAGGAGTTGAAGAAGGCAGGGGTGTCGGAGGACATGCTCAGGCTGTCGATTGGCATCGAGCATGTGGAGGACTTGATTGAGGATTTGGATCGGGCGTTGAAGGAGGCGTAGGAGGCTGGCTTGCCGTTGCGCGGCATATCTGTGGCAGAACCGGAAAGGTGTGGCGACGGATTCCGCGTCGGCAAGCAGTGCAAGGAATGCGGCAACACGATTGTCATCAAGGAGGACGGCTGCGAGTTTTGTGCCGCATGTAGGGCTTTCATGGCATGTGGGTGACCGGTAACAGCCTGCCTGAAACCACGTATGAATTAGACAAAAAGCCGCGATATTAGCTGCAAATGTAGAGGCTGTGAGTTCCGGCAAAAAGGCAGCGTTCAGGCCCATTTGCATTCGGGTGGGCATCCTTGAAATCGGAGCTGCACTTATCAGTGTACGTAAGCAACGCACTTGGCGTCGTAATTCTTAAAACATGCTCAAAAAGGCGCCGGCAGTAAACGACCCATTGCCGTCGGTCATGCTTCCCGTAAGCTGCCGTTCAATGTTTGAAATGAGCGGTGGCTGGAGGCAATCGAAGATTGTCGGAAGACGTCCGCTCGATGGAAGGGTTGGACGTCATTTTTCGGGAGCGCTCGGTCCTCGATTTCCAGTATGCCTAGCTCATTCCTTGCTCTGGCGCCGTGCGCGGACGGGGCTAGGAAGTAGCGACGCCGAAAGTGTCGGTCAGTCGTCTGGCAGTTGCGAAATTTCCGTAAGCAGTGGTGCGATGTCCTTTTGTATGTCATCCACCCATAAGACCTTCACACCGATCTTTTGGAACGACTTTGTCTCAACATCTTCGGCTAGATTGCGAAGAATAGCCGTCTTTTCATCCTCGTTTGGAGCGGCAGAGCTTCGTGGCAGTACGGCGTAATTCCAGATCTCGGGATATTGCTTGTGCGTCACATCGATCAAGCGGCGCAAATTGGGATCTTGCATGGAAAGTCCTATGAAGAGGCCTTTGTGACGCCCAAGCAGGCTGATCTGGGTAAGGTTGGACCAACGATAAGGGTCGGCGTATTCGGTGTGATATTCATCTTCGCTGAAGACGAAATTGCCAATGTCAACTTGTTTCGGGCGGAGAGACTTGCCAAGATAGTCCCGCACCGGAAGGACTCCGTGAACATGGTACGAGGGAAGTTTTCCTCGGTTGAGTCGCAACTTCCCAGAGAGCACGGTCAGACACGGTATGGACTCTTGACGTAAGCGCTCTTCGACGATGTCGTCGTAGTTGTAGTTAACAATGGCTTGCACACCGACGACTCCGCGCTGCGGCCTTACCAATGCGACGACGGCATCAACAAGTGGAGACGTTGGTAGTTCGAGTTCCTCCGATCCAGCTCGCACGGGCTTCGCCTTTCCACTGAAGAACCCGAAGAGGCGCTTCCATACGCCACTCCCCAATCGGAGACGGCCGTATAAATGTGCAGCGACTTGGTGGGGCAGGTCGGAGCCAAATTCATCCTTGATGGCGCGGGCCATCATCAGGATGGGCTTTTGCGAAGCCTTCTGTCGCTTCACCTCATCCAACAGTGCTTTGAGTGCAGCTGCCTTTTCGTCGTCCGTGAGGCTACTCAACGCGTTCGCCGCCGAATTCACGCGACGAGACATCATCGCGACAGTAAGGGATTGAATGAGCTCATTCCAGCTTGGAAGGCCAATGGACATTGAGACCCCGGCACCTATATACAGAACCACGCCCTCGCTCAGGTGAGACTTTCGAAGCTCGGCGATCAGCTGATTTCTAGCCTCGGTGGCGCGTTGCCTGTAGTTTTCTGCTGTGTACTCGGGGAACAGTTCCTCCAATCGGACAGGAGGTAACAGCGTGGCGTCAGACGCAATCTGGACAATGGCCGTCGGATCTTTGCCCTCTTGAGAAACCGAGGGCTGGCCTGCAGGTTTGCTCACAGCGCGTCCTCCTTTCGGGGCATCAACTGACAAGGTGCGGCCTTTGTGATGCCCAACCGGGTGCGATAACCAGCGGCAAAGCCGCATGTGTTCATTAATATGTTATACCTCGCCATATACCGGTTCGCCTCGGTTACGCCAGACGACCGTTTTAATTTTTCCTTGAACATATCCGTCATCCCGAAGCTGCTCGAAAACTGCCGCCGGCGACCACCCGGCGGGTTCATTGCCGAATGGGATTTCAAGCTCTTGTAGTCGTATAAGAATCTTGATGAGTTCGTCCTTCGACGAAAAAGGAATGCAAAGGTCTTCCTCATCGGTGGAACTTTTCTCTGCGATAGAGGCAAGCTTCAACTTCAGCAACTTTGATGAGCACGCAATACGAACCTCTTTAGCGAGTATGGCTGTTACATGGTCCATAGCTTCTTACGATGTATAACCTCCAAAGTCACAGGCCTGCGCGTCTTTTCGCGCAGGTCCGGTCGACTGTCGGGTTAGCCGTTTTTGACTTCATCAGCATGAATGTAGCCCCAAAGATGACAGCCATCGTCAAAGTGGCTGACGTGCCAGTACATTGCGTCGCTCTTTAACCCAAGAACACGGTAATCGGTGTCAAGGCGAATCAGGCCAGGAGGCGAAGTTGCGACAATTCTCGATGTTTTATCCGCACTCTCAAATACAGGCACTTCTTCCCTTTGTAACTCAAGGAAGTACCTTCCATGCCCGCCGTTCTTCACTGCTTTACGGGCCGTATGCAACCCGAGAACGACATCAACAGCCGTAGAGAATATGTACTCGATTTTGTCGGCAAGAAGCTCGGCGTCTAACTTGTCGAAATCTTCTTTGACCACCCATTTTTCATCAGGTGTTTTATATATTTCTGGAGTTAAACGCCACAGATTCCAATATGCCGTAGGGTCAACGCCGTCCTTCAACAAATCCTGATCGAGCTTGCTGTAGTCGAGCACGATGAAATCAGTTGGGTCGTGGACGTTCTTTTGTATGTATTCCGCATTTCTCGCGAAGAACGGGGAATCACTAAAGCCACCCAATAGCCCAAGCGGTTTGCCGTCCTTGAACTTAGTTATGTCGTACCGCCACTCGATCTCCAGATAAAGAGCCTTTCGACACGCGATAGAGCAGGCGCTGAAGTCGCCGGCATCAAGAGCAGCTCGTGCCTCCAGCAAAGCGTTCTTGGAATTGCCGTCCTCGAGTAAATCGATTGCACTCACTGTGGAGAAAACAACACCAAGAATGGACAGTGAGACTTCCTCGAAGAACTCGCGGAGAGAAACTGCGAGCCGGTCGCATTCATCCCGAGCAGGTTGAATGCCGTAGTGTTTTGAATCGACGCGAATCCTATTTAGACGCAATAACTTCGTCTTGAACGGCAGTTCTTTTGGGGTAATTCGCTCATCGTTCAGGACAAAATACTTATCGAATTTGGTGTTCTGATCGACCGGTGCGCTGACGTGATCGGCTATAGCGAGAAGGAAAGCCTCAGCGGCATCCTGCAACAAATTCGCAGCGGCAAACAAATGTAGATCGTTATTAGATCGAAGGCTCGAAGCCGCTAGCTGGTTTAAGTGCCTTGCGAGAGCAATGCGACGAACTGTTTCGATGTCCATAACTGATTGCTTAAGATGGCAAACTGCTCATTTAAAAGGACAGCTTGCGCCGTTATGCAGGCCAGTAGACTGTCCGCGAAGCCGCGCCAAGCTTGGAATCTGGAACGGCCATCGTTTTATAAGGCTAAAAAAATGTGAAGTACGGCAGCAAAGATAACGCCAAAACCGGGCTATCCTGCCATGGAAAAATTATCAGAGCAATACCAAATGCTTGGGAGGAGTGACCGGCCGGAAATGGCCGATATCGGCCACCCAGGTTTTATCGAGTCATGTGCTGTCTTATTGATCGCCGCGCTTGGTCCCCGCCTTCTCCGTCTCCGAGTTGTAATTCCCCTTCGTATCCCAGTTGTTGTTCTTCGTATGATCCGGCGTGGACTTGTCATGCGGTGCAACGTAGGTGCCGTCCTTTTTGACATAGCCCTGCACATGGCTGTGTTCCGCCTTCGCGCCGGTGCCGTAAGACGGCATGTGTGAACCGCTGCCGTGGCCGCCTTTTGCGAACGTCGCACCGGACATTGCCAGGGCGACTGTTGCGATGAGCATTCGATGCATGTTTCCTCCGTTGCGGTGTCGGGCGCGAATTGGCCTCGTCGGACATTGAATACCTGCAAGCCTGGCTCGTATATCCCATATTTTCAGTAGGTTTAAAATTCCTTGATCCAGAGGCTGTCCCGACTGTTGACCAATGCACAAGAAGCCGAACTTACCCGAAAAGCTCTGCCAACACTGCGGCCTCCCTTTCGCGTGGCGCAAGAAATGGGAGAAAGTCTGGACCGAAGTAAAGTACTGCTCAGATCGCTGCCGCCAAGAACACAAACGCGCCAACAGCAACACGAGCGGAGCGCCGCATGACTAGCCCCAGCCACACCCTGCGCCTCGTCCTCGGCGACCAGCTCAACCCTGCGCACTCATGGTTTCAAACCATGGACCCGCAAGTGGTGTACGTGCTCATGGAGGTCAGGCAGGAAACCGACTATGTGCTGCACCATGCGCAGAAAATCCTCGCCATCTTCGCGGCCATGCGCGACTACGCCCGCCATCTGCGCGCAGCGGGGCATCGTGTGCGTTACGTCGCGCTGGACGACCCCAGCAACCGGCAATCCATCACGGAAAATCTCGCGGCGCTGGTGCGGCATTACGACGCGCAGAAACTGGAATGGCAGTCGCCGGACGAGTGGCGGCTCGACAACCAGTTGCGCACATGGGCAGCGCAGCAGCCGTTCGCAACCGAAGAAGTCGACAGCGAGCATTTCCTCACCACGCGAGATGAAATGGCGAAGCTGTTTGCCGGCCGCAAGCAGTGGTTGATGGAGCATTTCTATCGCCACATGCGCCGTCGCTTCGCACTGCTGATGGATCCGCAAGGCAAGCCATCGGGCGGCAAGTGGAATTTCGACGAAGACAATCGCAAGCCCTGGCGCGGCACGCCGCCCGAGCCGGATGATTGGCGCCCGGTGCACGACCATCGCGAGTTGTGGGCGATGCTGCAGCGCTGCGGCGTGAAAAGCTTCGGCGATCCGCAGGCCGATGCCGTGCGCTGGCCTTTGAATCGCAGCGAGGCGCTGGCTTGCCTGGAGGCGTTCATCGACACCGCGCTGCCGCACTTCGGCGATTTCGAAGACGCCATGAGCAGCCAGGGCTTGCGCCTGTTCCATTCGCTGCTGTCGTTCGCGCTGAACGTGAAGATGCTGCATCCGCTGGAAGTGGTACAGCGTGCCGAAGCCGCCTATCGCAGCGGCGACGCGCCTTTGGCTGCGGTGGAGGGGTTCATTCGGCAGATTATCGGTTGGCGCGAGTATGTGCGCGGCATCTACTGGGCGCACATGCCCGGTTACGACGAACGCAACGCGCTCGGCCACGAGCTGCCGTTGCCGCATTGGTTCTGGAGCGGCGACACGCGCATGCGCTGCATGCAGCACGCGATAGGCCAGTCATTGCAAACCGCCCATGCGCACCATATCCAGCGCCTGATGGTGATCGGCAATTTCGCGCTGCTGGCAGGTCTCGATCCGCAGGCCTTGCATGCGTGGTACCTCGGTGTGTATATCGACGCTTTCGAGTGGGTGGAGCTGCCCAATACCGTGGGCATGAGCCAATGGGCGGATGGCGGCGTCATCGCTACCAAGCCCTACGTCAGCAGCGGCGCTTACATCCATCGCATGAGCGACTACTGCAAGGGCTGCGCCTACGATCACAAGCAGAAGCTGGGCGAAGAGGCGTGTCCCTTCAACGCCTTGTACTGGGACTTCTTCGCGCGGCACGAACAGGTGTTCGGCGCCAACACGCGCCTCGGCATGGTGTACCGGCAACTGCAGAAAATGCAGGGTGATGAGCTTGATGCGCTGCGCGTGCAGGCGGACGGCATCCGTTCACGCCTGGCAGAACTTTAGGAACACCGGCAGTTCAAGGCGCCAAGACATCAAGGCATCAAGGCAAGGACAGCGCCGCCTTTGCCATCTGCTCTTCGACCAGCGCAATGCGCTTTTCCTGCAAGGTGCGCAGGCTCCCCACAAGCGCTGGTCCGGCTTTCTCCGGCGTGCCGCAGTCGAATGGCGGGTGCGGGTCGTACTCGAACGCCAGCTGCAGCGTCTGCGCGACTGTCTCTCCCGCCAGCTCGGCTGCCAGCGCGAGGCCGAAATCGATGCCGGCCGTTACGCCGCCGCCGGAGATGCGGTTGCGGTCGCGCACGACGCGTTCCGCCACCGGTTCCGCACCAAAGCGCGGGAGGTATTTGCGCCACATCCAGTGACATGCGGCCTTGTATCCCTGCAGCAGCCCGGCAGCACCCAACACCAGCGAGCCATTGCAGACCGAGGTGACATACCGCGCGCTTTCTCCTTGCCGGCGCAGGAAGGCCAGCGTCTCGGCATCGTTGAACAACTCGCCAATCCCGAAGCCGCCGGGCACGCACAGCACGGCAAGC
>DASVLM010000754.1:0-4499 GCA_036384875.1 Noviherbaspirillum sp. | reverse complement strand
CGCTACTACCGAAAGGGTCATCAACAGGGGCGCTATTGCCGGCGACCGCAGGCCCGGTACCAGGTATGGCCGGAACCGTTCCAGGCTTGCCCGTTGTTCCCGCAGTTGCCGCGGCCGTTGTCGTTCCTGGCACCGGCGTTGTCGGCCCCATTCCAGCCGGATCTGGCTGCGGTGTAACGCCCACAGGGGGAACGGGCGGCTTGGAAGTGGTGTCCGCTTGTGATCCCATGTAGAGATTGTCAAAGTTGACCGTCGTGACCTTTGCCTGCTTCTGGCCAGGAGCAGGTTTCTTGTCGGCAGCCTGATGCGCTTCGCTCTCCTGAGCTGTTGGCGCACTTTTCCAGTTGGCCACCGTAGCGCCCACAACGATGACAAAGCACACACCAATGAAGCAACCCACCAAAATCTTGAATTTTTTGCTGAAGACGGTTACGCCTCGGGGCTTGCCTTTCAGCTCGATCTTGCCAGGCGAAACCGCAAACGAATCCTTCTTCGTTCCATTCTTTTCATTCTTCTCAGCCATAGTCATTGCCACCAGGAAGACGCGCTTTTTGCACGAATGTCGACCTTCACCAAATCACTGTCCTTGCCCAGCACCAGCCGCGCCCGCTTGACCACATAGTCCACGACCAACATATCCCCCTGGCTTTTGCTGCAATCCACATTAGCGCAGCCATAAGGCTTAACCCGGAAGTTCACAGAAATGGGCTGCTCTTTCTCATCCAGCACAACCAGAATAGGTGCTTCACCCGTTCTCATGCTTTCGGGAAACTGGATAAAGGTCTTTGATCCATTGTTGAAGACGCGCGAAGGTTTAAAACTGCCTTCTCCGCTGATCTTGTAATCGAAATCCATCCTGTCCAGGTCGAAGGCTGACTCCCCCATCTCGGACTGCACCAGTTGTTCGCGCTTGGCCTGTTTGCCTTTCGCCGCTTTGGCATAGTCATCCCATTGCTTTTTCATGTCCTCGGGATAGTAGAAGCCGATGCTCTGCACGTAGTCGCCGGCTTCCTTCTTGGCTGAAATGAACTTGATCTGGTAGATCCGTCTATCCGTGACGATCGCAAAGTTCGTATCGAAATCCTCTGCCGTCGGCTTGACGGTAATCACCGTCAGATCCTTGTCCGGCCCGCCCAAGGTCGGCGTCAGCGTCACACGAGTATCGCCACTGGAAGGCGTGCCCTGCACGGCCTCCCCCTTCTCCAAAGTGATGAGGCATACATGGAACGTCGAGCAAATCAACGTCGGCATGTACTGGCCAAACGGGTACAGGATCCGGCCATCGTCCGACAGGATCGGCTTGGCCACCCCCGTTTGCCGCCATGACTTCGATTGCTCCAGAATCGCATCCTCGGCCGTCAGATATTTTGAACCCACACCGCCCTGCGCGGCCTGTACCTGGCCGACTCCAAGACACGCCAAAGCCAACAACAAAACAGACGCTCGCATTCTTTACCTCACTCTCGACCAGTCAATCACTTCTACAAAAAAGCCGAACGGATTGAGCTTGACCGCATCGGCATCGTCACCGTTGGCAGCAGGATCAATCGCTGTCGTCAACAAAGCCTTCCATACCTCTCGGCTGATTTCCTCGCCCTGCAAGTTCTTCCTGACTTCCGTCCACTCGACGCTGTACAGATTCTTTCCCTGGAGCAGCGTCACTTTTTTCTCGATCGTGATACGGTTCCTCTTGCCGGTTTCGTAGGGAGGCCTTCCCGCGTGAAAATCCGCCATCACCTTTGCAGCCTGCGATCCGGCGCGGATACGGCTACCCACGTGAGTCAACATGCGTCGTTCATAATCGGGATCCGACGAGACGCCGCGCGAAAACTCGATGAAATCCTCGATCTCCCGATAAATCGCACGTTGGTTGTCCACCGGCTTGGCTTCCGACACCGGCCCGACATAGAGCTTCTGTCCAAATTGATCGACGGCGATCACCAGAGGGATGTATTTGCTTTTCAGTTCGTTGTAACCGTTAAAACATACTGAAAGCACCAACAGGCCGAACGTTAATCTCCATGCCGTTTGCCAGTTTTTAACCGAGACACCCAAGTTCAGATTCCGGTCGTCCATTGTTCCCGATCGATCGATGAACGGCTCGTCCTCCGGCCCGTCTTCGTCTTTCTCCTTGCGCACGAATCTATCCAACAATCCCATTACCTACCCCTTTATTCGTGACCCTCAGACATACCGCCGCCCACACCATGAACAGCAACGCTCTCATTCCCGCCTTGCGGAAGATGCCGATTCAAGTCGCCGATCTTTTCGGACAGCGATTTTTTGGGAATGCCGCCACTTCCACCACCTTGGCCCTCGCCGCCCGACAACGCAGCCTTCGAAGCATCGCCAGTCCCAACGTCGGGACTGGCTCCAGGCATCGAGATCGCTCCCCCTCGTTCTGACTGAATCTTTTCCGCAACCTTGCCACCGACAGAACTCTTGGCTCCATCCTGGAATTTATCGAGAACACCCTTGCCGAAATCCTTTGCAGCCCCGGCCGCCATGCTCGCTCCCGTGGAGGCGGCATGCCCAATGCCACCGGCCACTGCACCCAGACCAGACTTTCCGGCATCCCGCGCCATCTGCGTGCCGGCGCCTACCGCGTCAAAAACGCCCTTCAGGCTCGCGCCCGCAGAAGACATTGTTCCTGCCGCCATGCCGGCAGCAGCCGCACCACCCGTTGCGACCGCGGCGCCAGCCGCTGCAGCAGTAATTGCAGCGCCCGCGACTTCCGAAACACCGCCGCTGACACTTCCGTTAATGAAGTCGTTCGCATACTTAGGCACCTGCCATGCAGCCAAAGCAAGCAAGGCCATACTAGTGATGAGCCCCCAAACGGAAGTCCAATCTTTTGTCGTCGCATGGGAAACCATCTCATTCCACTGAGGCACCATCCGAATCACTATCGCAGCAATGACATACACGGTCACGATGACGGCGCCATGCGAAACCACTGCTTTCAAGGTGTTGACCGCAACATCCCGCGTTGTCTTAAGTCCCCCGAAGCCGAGCAGCAGTGGACCCACGCACAACCACAGATAGCCCTTGATTTGAGCCAAAGCCAATTGCCCAGCCAAGATCAAGAAAACAATAAATATAATTAATTCTGTTATATACAGTTGAATGGCAAAAGCCACATTCGAGGCAATATCAGTCCAGCTCGAACCGGAAGCACTTGCCAATGCAGCATCCAAAGCCTTAATCGTGTCCATCCCAACTACCATTAATGCACCAGGCGACAACGATGTTTGACCAGTCACTACACTACCCAAACCGACCCATTGGTCGAGCGCATACAAAAACCAAGTCGGCGCCTTGAAGAGCATCGTGAAAAAAAATGTCGTCGTCACCATCGTCCGCAACATGTTTCCGATGATCGACTTCAATTCGAAGCTCCCCTTAAGGAATCGATCAGCGCCATTCCAAGCAACTTGAAGCAGAGTCAACATCAACAATAGTTTGCCGCCCTGCGCCACCATCCTTTCCGCAATCGTCTGCGCGGTCGACCTAAACAAATCCATCGATTTTGGAATTCCACTTGGGTCAGTAGTCGCCTGCGCAAACGACAATTCCGGCAAAAGGGAAAGCACTCCTACTAAACCAAGGAACATTGAGAAATAAATATATTTCTTTTGCATAAACCAGCCTCATGACAGCAAATAAAGCCATTCCACATCTATGAAATGGCTATCAATGCATACTAGTTACAAGGAACCCCGCGTTTTACTTCATCGGGCGTGCGAATCTTCGTACATCCATTGCCACCATGCATCTGACTCATCACCTCGGAAACCTTTTCCTTTTTCTGCACTTCCTCACTTTTACCGCAGCCGACCAACAACAGGGCAGCAAAGCCAATGCACATCAGATTCGTCATCTTCACTTTCATCTCTCCTTCATCAACAAGAGGCACCACTAGCAATTTGATCCGGAGTACGGATGCGTGTGCATCCATTCCCCCCATGCAACTGTCCCATGAAATCCTTCGACGCTTGGGAACTGTTCAACTGATTATTCATAGCTGTCTGCGTCACCTGATTCTGACTGATTTGAAGCGCGCGTAGCTTCTGCAACTGGCCTACCATCGCAATCCCGATCTGGTTTCCTGCACTGATGGCCTGCACCTGGCCATCGACAGAACCGCTCATCGTCGAAAGCTGATTCATCAAGTCCGATTCGCTGTTCAAATCTTCCGCATACGTTTGCGTCATACTCAGACCAGCGTTGATAGCATTGCGCGTATCGCCAAACCAGGTCTTGTAGGCGTTTTGGAAATCGAAGCCGTTGAGTGAAGCTCCATAGGCCGGATATTGACTCTTCAATTGCTGATCCAGGGCTTGTGCGCCGTAGGCGGCCTTTTCGCCGCTGCGCACAATGGTGAACAGGTTCTTGAACGTCTGGTTCATGTTTTGGTCTGCCCACAGTTTCTGGGAGGCGAGTTGTAGCGCCGAGCTGGGCGTCAGATTCTTCAGATTACGAAGCATCGTCGCGTACTG
>DASVLM010000753.1:0-1842 GCA_036384875.1 Noviherbaspirillum sp. | reverse complement strand
ACCCCAGACGAACCATATTGAGGCTCCTGCATGGCCAAACCGATGAGGTCGTATTCGTCTGGGCTGACCTCGTCGGCTCCTGCTGCAAACACTTCTCCAGGCAGTTGGCGCGAATCGAGCTCGACGGGTTCGGCGCGACCGCGGATCGGCAAGCGAACGCGAAAGCCCTCGGAATTTATAAGCTCTGCCTCCTCGGGAAGGCAGATGAGCTTCACGGAATGCCCACCAAATAGCAGCTTGGAGGCAAGCAGTGATCCATAGGACGCACCTAAGATCAGGATCTTGTATTTTGACATCTTATGTACTCCTTATTGCAGCTGACCAGGATTCGGTACAAACAGCGGCACGTTGTTATGAACGGTTGAACGATCCGCAGGCACGACTAGAGGCACATCCGGTCGTAACAACGGCACGGCTGCAGCACCCAGAAGCAGAATCCCGACACCCGTCGCAAACGGCACATTCCAGTTGCCGGTTAGATCGATCAGCCAGCCGAATACGACGGGAGAAATGATGCCGGAAAGGCCGACCCCCATGATGACGTAGGCGCTTCCCAGCCCGGCATATTCCTTGGAAACATCCATCGGAATGGCATACATGGGCGCAATGGTGAGTTCGAGAAAAAACATTGCACCGGCGAGAAGCGGAACGACGATGCGCAAGTCGTTATAGAACATCGTGGGTGTAATCAGGGCGGCAGCACCAAGCAGTGAAACGAAGACAACGCTACAGCGCGCCAAGCGATTGTTGCCTGTCGTCTTCAGTATCCTGTCCGAGATCACGCCACCGACCGTGTTACCCACCAACCCTGCGAAGAACAATGCACTCGTCAGCAGGGCCGAGCTCTTCAGATCGGTATGATGCCGGTTGACGAAGTAGAGCGGCAGCCAGGAAACAAACACCCAGTATGTCCAGCCATAGGCGAACATCACGACCGTAACGAGCGACATCCGCTTTGTGAGCAGAAGGAAGGGAATTTTAGCATGCCGGTCCGGCGGGGAAACAGCGAGGTTTTCCAAGCTTTCGGGATCGACGCTCGGATGCTCACGCGGGTCGTCTCGAAAGATCGTCCACCACGCGACGCACCATAGCAGCGCGGCAGCACCGCAGACGACAAAGGATGAGCGCCACCCGGACCAGAGAATGACGGCCGTCACGATGGGCGGCGCCAGCGCCGCTCCCAATCGCGACGCGCTATGTGTGATGCCCTGAATGTAGCCGAAGCGATGGCGTGGGTACCAGTTACGCATGGCCTGCGTAGCCGCCGGAAATGCCGGTCCCTCGCCCATGCCGACCGCAAGCCGAGCAAGAAACAGGCTCGCAAGGCCGCCGGCGAGGCCCGTTGCGATTGTTCCAACGCCCACGATCACCACGCTGATCGCTAGTGTCGACTTTGCGCCGTACTTCCTTGCGCCCCACCCGCCAAAGATCACCGACCCCAGGTAGGCCCATGAAAAGGCGCTGAAGATTACCCCCATCTCCGTGTTGCTGAGCGCGAAATTTGCCTTCAAAGAAGCCGCAGCTGCTGAGATGTTGACGCGATCGAGATACATGATGGCAAACAGCACGCAGAGCAGCGTCGTTACCATGGCGTGAGCGTCAAAATGCCGTCTTCCCGGCGCCGCTTTGGACGAACCGCTTTCGGCTTCTCGCGCGAGAACCATGTTTCTCTCCCTGTTGCATGTGAGGCCGGGTCGCTCTTTGCGGCGACTAAAGCCTACTGATTATTCCGCGGCGTCTGCCATGGGGTATTCGTTGGACCCGGAATCTGCAGAAAATGCCGGCCCGGCGAACGGCTCATATCCGGCCTCCTTGGTTGGATTTCTGGGGTGATTGGAAACG
>DASVLM010000752.1:0-2008 GCA_036384875.1 Noviherbaspirillum sp. | reverse complement strand
CGAGACCAACCGGATGCCAGCCGTATAGAATCTTCAAGAGGATCCTCTGGTGGCAAGAATGCCTTTTCTCGAAGAGCATCAACTGCGGGATATGATCAGAATCGCGGGCGTTAGCCAAGGCGCTTGCGGGCTACGTTGGCTTCCACGCTGGATAGGAAAATGAGATGGATGCGATACAGGCGGTATATACGGCAAGCCACTGGCTAGAGTGCCTTAGGATTCAGCAAGCCCGCGCTGACCTCAGCGTGGCGCAGAAGGATACGGTGATTCGAATTGCGCTGGATGAGATAGAAAAGGTCTTGGCTAAAGCAAAGGCAACCAACCCAGCTCCTGTCAGGTTGAGCCAGATCGATAAGATGCTCCTGGAAAAATTTGGACCCGACGCGCTCAAGCCACCTGCGGACGTGGACAACGAGCCGAACTCGTAATCGACCGGAAAACCATGAACTCAGCTACGAACAAGAGCACGATGGAGCGGCTGGTGAACGCCGCAACGGACGTCTTCCTCGGCGCACTAAAGCACACAGACCACGGTGGTCATTTCATGGGTCTTTTTACGTTGAACGTCGATGGACTCCCTAAGCCAGTGTTACTTGTTGGAAGCGCACACGGTAGTCACGAAGATGGCCAAGTGATTGCTGTGCTCAACCCTGGTCGCGAGATCACCGAAACGCTGCGGCCGGGCGTCGGCTATCAAGGTGGGCTTTTGGAGGAAATCGTCGCGGGCAGGTGCGACGCGATGGCGCAGATATGGATCGACGCCTACAAGCACAATCGCTTCACAGTGCTCGAGAAGTACACGGCGCGTGAATCCGCCGATCCGGAGTTCGAGACCTGAAGTAGCAGGGAAAACGAGGAATAGACGTGACGCTTCCGGCTAACAGCTGTCTTTGCTGGGATCGTATTTCTTGTGAGCAATGCGGGTGCTTTGACCGTCCGATGGGATATACCGACAACCGGTCCGGTGCGTTTCATCACGTTTGCCAACAGTGCGGTCATCAATGGGTTGCAATATCCGCGGAAGACGAACGGGCCGCCGCCGAGGGGCGCGTGAATGACGCGTTGAACACGCGCAGATACGCTAGCGGCCGCGATGAGCAGTTTGAATAGGAAAACATTGCAGATGAAAACCTTGACGATCAAAATTGGTGCTGACCAGACGGTTGCCTACAGGGCGAGACTTATGGAGGGAACACCGGCCGAAATGGGAGCGCTGTATGTCCTTCTCCCTCCCGATGGGGCAGACACGGGCAAGTCGCACCCCGCAGGGGTCGAGCTTACCGACGGAAAGAACAAGCACATCATTTTGTTCGATTGCATCGAGGTCCAGGGTTCCGACGCATTTGGTTTCGTCTTTTCGACGAAGAGCCGCTCGGGCCGTATCGGTGAATTTTTATCTTTCGCGTAGCGGCAAGGAGAACGCCGACGCGCCGGCTCAAAAAACATAGGATAGTCATATGCACCCGTCATCAAGTTGTGAGTACGGAAGTCGGGAGTGGATATTCGCAACCTGTCGCGAGAGTGGATGCCCTGTCGTCAAGGTCAACGACGGCACGCGGCTCAAATGGTTGGAGAAGTGCTTCCCGCAGCTGACCGAGGCGGAAGTCACCCAACACGCGCTTGCAGGTACGTGCGGCTTCTGTCACAGGGATGCAGAGGCAGTAGTTCCCCGGTGACGGGGAATAGGAAAACGCCAGGGCCGCTGGCAATGGGAAAGAAGGACAATGATGAACATCGCGTCGTTAACAGCAATCGCTCTGGCGATTACGGGCTTGTGCCTCATGGTTCGCGGGCAGGTCCGAGGTCGCCCGGGCGAAAGGTGGGTTTGGTACGCATGTGTGCTGCTGATTGTTGGCGGGGCCGTCTACCGGCTCACTATCCACGTTTGACCCGGAAAACGAGGAAGGCAATGGATAAAGAAAGAGGGAAACGCTGACATGGGCATGATAGGGGACATTGCTGAGGGCATAAAAGCAGTAGGGCAGATTGCCGTCAAGCCACTACTGGC
>DASVLM010000751.1:0-15663 GCA_036384875.1 Noviherbaspirillum sp. | reverse complement strand
CGCCTGTGCTCGCAGGCGAACAAACCATCAAAGACATCATGCTGAACGATGTCGACTGGTATCAGGAAAACAACATCACGCTCCACCTCGGCAAGAAGATTGCGAAAATCGATCGCGTCAAGCGCCTGGTGATCGCCGAAGACGGCACCACTGCCGAATATGATCGCCTGCTGCTCGCCACCGGTTCGAATCCTTTCATGCTGCCGGTGCCGGGCAAGGACTTGAAGGGCGTGATCTCCTATCGCGACATCCAGGACACCAACGCGATGATCGAAGCCGCGGCGAAGCACAAGCATGCGGTGGTCATCGGCGGCGGCCTGCTCGGTCTCGAAGCGGCCAACGGACTGAAGCTGCGCGGCATGGATGTGACCGTCGTGCACTTGCCGAACTGGCTGATGGAACGCCAGCTCGATCCGACCGCGGGCAAGATGCTGCAGAAGTCGCTGGAAGATCGCGGATTGAAGTTCCTGCTTGAAAAGAACACCAAGGAACTGGTCGGCGATGAAGAAGGTCGCGTGAAGGCGATTCGCTTCACCGATGGCCTGGAAGTGCCGGCCGAACTCGTTGTCATGGCTGTCGGTATTCGCCCGAACACCACGCTGGCGGAATCCGCCGGCCTGCATTGCAATCGCGGCATCGTCGTCAACGACACGATGCAGACTTACGACCCGCGCATCTATGCAGTCGGCGAGTGCGTCAACCATCGCGGCACCGCCTACGGTCTCGTTGCGCCGCTGTTCGAGATGGCGAAGGTCTGCGCGAATCATCTCGCGAACTTCGGGATCGGCCGCTACCAGGGCTCGGTCACCTCGACCAAGCTGAAGGTCACCGGCATCGATCTGTTTTCCGCCGGCGAATTCATGGGCGGCGAAGGCACGGAAGAAATCCTGCTGGCCGATCCGATCGGCGGCGTGTACAAGAAGCTTGTCATCAAGGACGACAAGCTGGTCGGCGCCTGCCTCTATGGCGACACCGTCGATGGCAGCTGGTACTTCAAGCTGGTGCGCGAAGGAAAAAATATTTCCGATATCCGCGACACGTTGATGTTCGGCGAAGGCAATACCAGTCGTCCCGGCGACACCGGCCACGAAGGCTACAGCAAGGCCGGTGCGATGCCGGACGAAGCCGAAGTCTGCGGTTGCAACGGCGTGTGCAAGGGCACCATCGTCAAGGCAATCAAGGAAAAGGGCCTGTTCACACTGGAGGACGTGCGAAAGCACACCAAAGCTTCCGCCTCTTGCGGTTCCTGCACCGGCTTGGTCGAGCAGATCATTGCCTTCACCGCGGGCGGCAACTATGAATCGGCCAGCAAGGCCAAGCCGATGTGCGGCTGCACCGACCACACGCATCAGGAAGTGCGCGATGCGATCAAGATCAACAAGCTGCTGTCGATTCCGGATGTGATCAGCTTCATGGAGTGGCGTACGCCGAATGGCTGTTCGTCGTGCCGCCCGGCGCTGAACTATTACCTGATCTCGACCTGGCCGCATCAGGCGAAAGACGATCCGCAATCGCGCTTCATCAACGAGCGCGCGCATGCCAACATCCAGAAGGATGGCACCTACTCCGTCATCCCGCGCATGTGGGGCGGCGAGACGAATGCATCCGAATTGCGCCGCATCGCCGACGTGGTCGATAAGTACAAGATTCCGACAGTGAAAGTCACCGGCGGCCAGCGTATCGATCTGCTGGGCGTGAAGAAGGAAGACCTGCCGGCAGTGTGGAAGGATCTGGACATGCCTTGCGGCCATGCGTATGCGAAGGCGCTGCGCACGGTGAAGACCTGCGTCGGTTCCGAATGGTGCCGCTTCGGTACGCAGGATTCCACGCTGATGGGCCAGCAGCTGGAAAAGGAATTGTGGCGGATGTATGCGCCGCACAAGGTCAAGATTGCCGTCTCCGGCTGCCCGCGCAATTGCGCTGAATCCGGCATCAAGGACGTGGGCGTGATCGGCGTGGACTCCGGCTGGGAAATCTATGTCGGCGGCAACGGCGGCATCAAGACCGAGGTTGCGCATTTCTTCGTGAAGGTTAAATCGCACGAAGAGGTATTGGAATATTCTGGAGCTTTCCTGCAGTTGTATCGAGAAGAAGGCTGGTACCTCGAGCGCACCGTCCATTACATCGGGCGCGTGGGACTCGACTACGTCAAGAAGAAAGTGGTGGAAGAGGCCGAAAACCGCAAGGCTCTGTACGAGCGCCTGCTGTTCTCGCTCGATGGCGAACCGGATCCGTGGCATGAAAAGGCCAAGGCGCTGGTCGACGAACGTCAGTTCGAACCGTTGAACGCATGAACGCGTAATCGGGTGATCCAACAAAGCGGTGCGGTTCTCGCCTTCGACCCGGGCCGCACCGGTCAATATCTTGCAACTCAGGTAAAGGGAAGACATGTCGCAACAATGGAAAGCGGTCTGCAACGTGGCAGACATCCCCGTGCTCGGCGCACGGGTCGTCAAACGGGCAGGGAAGCCCGACGTGGCGATTTTCCGCAACAGCCAGGACAAGGTGTTTGCGCTCCTCGATCGTTGCCCGCACAAGGGCGGTCCGCTGTCGCAAGGCATCGTGTTCGGCGAGCGGGTCGCCTGCCCGCTGCACAACTGGAACATCAAGCTCGACTCGGGCTGCGCGGTCGAACCGGACGAAGGCTGCACGCAGAAATTCAGCGTGAAGGTCGACGACGGCAAGGTTTTCCTCGATACGGCTGAACTGGAGTCGCTCGCGACGCAAGTCGAGGGTGCCTGATCCATGCGTGAAACCAAGGCCACCTGCTGTTACTGCGGGGTGGGCTGCGGCGTCATCGTGCAGACCGACGGCGACAAGGTCGTCGGCGTGCGCGGCGACCCAGACCATCCGGCCAATTTCGGGCGGCTCTGCACCAAGGGCAGCACGCTCCACCTGACCGCCGACCCGGTCCTGCAGCTGCAGGCGAGGGCGCTGCATCCCGAGTTGCGCCTATCGCGTGACGGCGTGCGCGAGCGCGCATCGTGGGAGACCACGCTCGATTACCTCGCGCGCCGCTTTGACGACACCATCCGCCGGCATGGCCCCGACAGCGTCGGCTTCTACATTTCCGGCCAGCTGCTCACCGAGGATTACTACGTCTTCAACAAGCTGGCCAAGGGCTTGATCGGCACCAACAACGTCGATACCAATTCGCGCCTGTGCATGTCGAGCGCGGTGGCCGGCTACAAGCAGACGCTGGGCGCCGATGCGCCGCCGGCGTGCTACGAAGACGTGGACCATGCGGACCTCATCTTCATCGCCGGCTCCAACACGGCATACGCGCATCCCATTCTGTATCGCCGCATCGAGGAAGCACGCAAGAAGAATCCGCGACTGAAGATGATCGTCGCCGATCCGCGCCGCACCGATACCGCGCGCGATGCCGACCTGTTCCTGCCCATCCTGCCTGGCACCGATGTCGCGCTGTTCAATGGCATGCTGCACATCTGCCTGTGGGAGGAGCTGATCGACAATGCCTTCATCGACGCCCATACCGAAGGCTTCACCGACTTGAAGCGCGTCGTGCGCGACTACACGCCGAAGTACGTGGCGGACACCTGCGGCATCCGGGAAGAAGACCTCGTGCAGGCCGCGCGCTGGTTCGGCGAATCGAAAGCCGCGCTGTCGCTGTATTGCCAGGGGCTCAATCAATCTTCGTCCGGCACGGCCAAGAATGCGGCGCTCATCAACCTGCATCTTGCCACCGGCCAGATCGGCAAGCCGGGCGCGGGACCGTTTTCGCTCACAGGCCAGCCGAATGCGATGGGCGGCCGTGAAGTGGGCGGCCTCGCCAACCTGCTGTCCGCGCATCGCGACATGGCCAACGCCGAGCATCGCGCCGAAGTGGCGCAGCTGTGGGGCGTCGATGATGTACCGTCCAAACCCGGCAAGACTGCGGTGGAAATGTTCGAAGCGGTGCGCACCGGCGAGATCAAGATCATCTGGATCGCCTGCACCAACCCGGCGCAATCGCTGCCCGAACAAAAGCTGGTGCGCGAGGCGCTCAAGCATGCTGAACTGGTCATCGTGCAGGAAGCTTACAAGACCACGGCCACCGTCGACTTTGCCGACGTGCTGCTGCCTGCAACGACGTGGGCGGAGAAGGAAGGCACGGTCACCAATTCCGAGCGGCGCATCACGCGCTTCAAGCCGGTACTGCCCAAGCCCGCCGAGACGCGGCACGACTGGGAAATCGCGGTCGATTTCGCGCGCCGCCTCGAAGCGCTGATGGGGCGTGCCAAGACGTTGTTCCCGTATGAAGGCGTCGAAGCGATCTGGAACGAACACCGCGAATCGACGCGCGGCCGCGACCTCGACATCACGGGATTGTCGTACCGCATCCTCGAAGAGCAGGGGCCGCAGCAATGGCCTTTCCCGGAGGGCGCCAGCGAGGGCAGGAAGCGCCTCTACGAAGACGGTATTTTCCCGACCGCCAACGGCAAGGCGAAATTCGTCGCCACGTCTTGGCAGCCGGTCGCCGAAGCGGTCGATGCACGCTATCCCTTCCGCCTGACCACCGGCCGCCTGCGCGACCAGTGGCACGGCATGAGCCGCACCGGCACCGTCGCGCAACTGTTCTCGCATGCATCCGAGCCGGCGGTGATGATGGCGAAGATCGACATGGAGCGCCGTGTGATTGCCGACGGCGATTTGGTGCACGTCACCAGTCGGCGCGGCTCGCAGATTCTTGCCGCTTATGCGAGCGACGATATCCGCTCCGGGCAGGCTTTCATCGGCATGCATTGGGGCGAGGAATACGTGTCGGGCCGCGGCGGCTGCGGTGTCAACACGCTGACCGTGCCGGCGTTCTGCCCCAGCTCGAAACAGCCCGAACTCAAGCACGCGGCGGTGAAGATCCTGAAGACCGAACTGCCTTGGCGCTTCCTCGTGTTCGGCTGGATCGACAAGGCGAAAGCGCTGTCGTTGCAATCGGCAATGCGTCCCTATATGCGCGGCTTCGCCTACGGCGCATGCACGCTCTTCGGGCGCGACAAGGTCGGCGTGCTGTTCCGCGCTGCGGATGACTATCCCGCTGCGCCGGAACTGGTGCGCGAGATCGAAGCCTGCTTCGGCATCGAAGGCGCGAACGTCCTGCGTTACGACGACACGCGACGCGGCAATTCACGTCGCATCCTGGTGCGCGACGGCACGCTGGCCGCGGTATCGCTCGCAGGCGACATCTCGGCAGAACGCTGGCTGAAGGAATACCTCGAAGCCGAACAGCCGGTTGCCGCGCTCGGTCGCCTGTTGCTGATGCCGTCGAGCGAAGCGCCGCAAGGCTTCAAGTCGCGCGGTCGCATTGTCTGCAACTGCTTCAACGTCGCCGAGACGCAGATCAATGAAGCGCTCGATGCCAACGACTGGATCAACTGCTCGCTGCCCGAACAGGTGCTGGCATCGATGCAGGAAAAGCTCAAGTGCGGCACCAACTGCGGCTCCTGCGTGCCGGAGTTGAAGAAAATCATCGTCGAGCGGCGTCCTTCGGCGAAGGCAGCGTAAGTCAGTGTAGTTGGCTTAAGGCCGGCCCGCGCATGCCCTTCCTGTTTGCTGGAAAAGGCCTGCGCGGGGCGCGTCGCTTGCCGCCGCCGCGCTTCACCCCGCACCCCATTCGTAGTACCCTCTCCCCCATGGAATCCCACGACAATTTTCAGCCTTTTCCGGCCGCCCGCTTCATCAAGGAAATCGGCCGCGGCAAGAAAGGCGCGCGCAGCTTGTCGCGCGACGATGCGCGCGAACTCTACGCCGCCATGCTCGATGGCCGCGTCTCCGACCTCGAACTCGGCGGCATCATGCTCGCGATGCGCTTCAAGGGCGAATCGGTCGACGAGATCGCCGGCTTTCTCGATGCGGCGGAAGACTCCTTCGACAAGCTCACCGCGCCCGAACGCGAATACGCACCGATCGTCATTCCCAGCTACAACGGTTCGCGCAACATGCCCAACCTCACGCCGCTGCTCGCCCTGTTGCTGGCGCGTGCCGGCGCGCCGGTGCTGGTGCATGGTGTGATCTCCGATCCCGGACGCGTCACTACAGCCGACATCCTGCGCGAACTCGGCTTGCCGTTCGCGCAGGACCATCAACAGGCGCTGGACGGCTTCGCCCGTAACGAGCCGGTCTTCATGCCGATCGAGACGCTCGCGCCGCGCATGGCACGCCTGCTGGAGATTCGCCGCGTCCTCGGCGTGCGCAACTCCACGCACACCCTGGTGAAGATCCTGCAACCCTTCGCCGGCCCGGCATTGCGCCTCGTCTCCTACACGCATCCTGAATACCTCGAAATGCTGGGCGCCTACTTCACCACCGCTGCGCCGGCACACCGCGGCGATGCCTTCCTGATGCGCGGCACCGAAGGCGAAACCGTGGCGAATGCCCGGCGCGCCAACCAGATCGACTGGTTCCACGCGCACCAACGCACTGTGCTGGTGCAAAAGCAGGAGCCGGTCGATGAAATGCCGCCCCTGCCGCTCCAATCCGATGCGCCGACGACGGCGAAATGGATACGCGAAGCGCTGGATGGCCGCCAACCAGTGCCGGAGCCGATCACTGAACAGGTGGAACACTGCTTGCATATAGCTAAGGAAATCCAGCTACAACGCAAGCAGGTGTTCCATGACCAGTCACAATCCAGCTAAAGTCTTTCTCGTCGGCGCCGGCCCCGGCGATCCCGATCTGCTGACCATCAAGGCAGCCAATGCGATCGCCAGCGCCGATGTGTTGCTGGTCGACGATCTCGTCAATCCCGCCGTCCTTGAGCATGCGCGTTTCGATGCGCGCATCGTCCATGTCGGCAAGCGCGGCGGCTGCCAATCCACGCCGCAGGAATTCATCGAGCGCCTGATGGTCGCCGAAGCGCGCGCCGGCAACTGCGTGGTGCGCTTGAAGGGTGGCGACCCATTCATCTTCGGTCGCGGCGGTGAGGAACGCGAGCATTTGATGGCGGCGGGCATCGATGTCGAAGTGGTCAACGGCATCAGCAGCGGGCTTGCCGCACCGGCATCGATCGGCATTCCACTGACGCATCGCGACTGGACACAAGGCGCAATCTTCGTCACCGGCCACGGCAAGGATGAAGCGAGCACGCCCGACTGGGCGACGCTGGCCAGGCTCGACATGACGCTCGTCATCTACATGGGCATCGCGCGTTGCGCTGCCATCCAGCAGGCATTGCTTTCCGGCGGCAAGGCGGCCTCGACACCGGTCGCCGTGATCCATGCAGCGACCTCGGACCAGCAGGCACAACTCATCACCACACTCGGCCAATTGCCCGAAGCGCTGCGCGCATCGGGCATCGGCAGTCCCGGCGTCATCGTGATCGGCGACGTCGTGCGCTGCGCGGATAAGGCCGGCACGCTGCTATCGCAATGGTTGCCGAGCCGCGCTGCAAGTTGAGAAAGCAAGTTGAACGATTTATCCCAAGGTAGTTTGGGCCGCTCGCTGGGCGGCCCTCTTTTTTTCGTCTGCCTTCTTGCGAAAGCTCACGACTCATTTCGCCGCTGGTTGGTCAAATAGGCATAGCCAATGACGGCGTTCGCTGCTCATTGGAAATATTTTCAGGAACTTAATCTCTTGCCCGCAGCCAAAGAGACGTTGCCACTCGCGGAGGCGGCACGATAAAAATATTCATGCGGACAAGGGGAGAACATGTATCCGCCCTGCAACAGCCATCGTCCTGAGGACGCGCCAAGCATGCGGGTTGCCCTCGCCGGACCGTTTCCCATAACGATACTTATATCCAGGAAATTCCATGGCATGGACTCTGCCGCCTTTCGATCCGTCTCAACCCTTGCAATGGAATGCGCTGCTGCTGTTCGGCAGCCTGCTGCTGCTCGGCCTGATCGGCGGCTATGTCGTATCCCGCAACTCCTGGATCCCGCGCCTCACCGGTTATCTTCTCGTCGGATTCCTGCTCGGTACGGGCGGCGTGCAATGGCTGTCCGGCGATGTGCTGAAGCTCGCACACACCTTTTCCGACATTGCATTGGCGCTGGTCGTCTACCAGCTCGGGCGCTACGTCGATATCGGCTGGCTTCGTTTTGAAAAGTGGTTGCTCGCCACCGTCGCGGCGGGCGCCTTGCTGTGCTTTGGCCTGGTATGGGCCGGACTGGAGGCGGTCGGCATCGATCGCCCGCTGGCGATGCTGGCCGGCGTGTTCACTATCGGCACCGCACCGGCAGTTGTGATGGTTGTGGTGCGCGACTTGCGCGCGGAAGGGCACGTCACGCGCCGCTTGTGTGCGATGACGGCGTTGAACAACTTGCTTGCCTTGCTTGCGGCGTACATCGCCTTGCCGCTGACGACACGCGACGCCGGCACGCCATGGGAGACGCTGCTGTCGAGCACGCTGTATGCGTTATGCGGTTCGGTGCTGCTGGCCTATGTGACTTATCGCTTGATGATGCCGCTGGCGCGCCTGCTCGGCCGCGAGCGCAGCCGGCAATTCGTGCTGGTGATTGCCATCATCACGCTCACCATCGGCGCCGCCCACGCGCTTCACTTGCCGGTGCTGCTGACCATGCTGGTGTTCGCAATCTTGTCCAAGAACCTCGACATGCAGTACGACCTGATGGAGCTGGAATTCGGCGTCGCCAGCGAATTGTTTGTGGTGATGTTGTTCGTAACCATCGGCGCATCGATCAAGTTGCCCGACCTGTTCGCGCTCGGCGTGGCCTCGGTCGGCGTGATGGTGGTCGCGCGCCTGCTTGCGATGGCGCTGAGCGTATTCATGTTTGCGCGGCCGGCCAAACTGAAATGGCGGCAGGCTGCATTGCTCTCGCTCGGCACGCTGCCGATGGCGGAAGCAGGCCTCGGCTTGCTGCAGTTGACGGCGGTATATCCGCAGACCGTGGCGCAGGTCGCACCGCTGCTGGCGGGCAGCCTGATCGTCTTTGAACTGCTGGGTCCGATCGCGACTCAATTCGCATTGATCAAGTCCGGCGAAAGCGGGCAGTAGGAGAAACCATGAGCATTCTTCCCTTCACTCAATCCACGCCTTTCACGATGGGCATCGAGCTCGAACTGCAACTCGTGAACCGGCGCAACTACAACCTCGCTACCGATGCGGTCGATCTGCTGACGTGGATCGAGCCGCGCGATTTGCAAAAGCAGATCAAGCTCGAAATCACGCAGGGCATGATCGAACTCAACTCCAGCGTACATACGCGGGTTGACGAGCTGGTGCAGGAATTGAAGGAGATGCGCGCCGCCCTCATCAAGGGCGCGCAGCATCTCAACATCGATGTCGCCGGTGGCGGTGCGCATCCTTTCCAGAAATGGAGCGAGCAACGCATCACGCCGAACGAGCGCTTCCACCACCTGCATCGCAGGTATGGCTACCTCGCGAAGACCTTCACGGTTTTCGGCCAGCACATCCATATCGGTGTGGCGAATGGCGACGATGCGATGTATCTCACGCACGGCCTGTCGCGTTACGTGCCGCATTTCATTGCCTTGTCGGCGGCGTCGCCGTTCTACCAGGGCGTCGACACTGCCTTCGATTCTTCCCGCAGCAATGTAGTGCGCGCCTTCCCGCTCGCCGGTACGGCGCCGGTGATGACGAAGTGGAGCGACTTCGAGCGCTACTACGACGACCTGCTGCGCCTGGGCATCATCGGCAGCATGAAAGACTTCTACTGGGACATTCGTCCGAAACCGGAGTACGGCACGGTCGAGGTGCGCGTCTGCGACACGCCGCTCACGCTCGAACTCGCTGCATTGCTCGGTTGCTATGCGCAGCTGCTGTCGCGCTGGCTGCTGACGGAAAGGCCGATCGAGATTCATGACGACTTCTATCTGCTCTACCAGTACAACCGTTTCGAAGCGAGCCGCTACGGCCTCGATGGCGAAGTGGCAAAGCCGCAGGGCGAGCAATCTGGTGATTCGCCGAAGCAGTCGATCTATGTGGACATTCTCGACCGCCTGCAGGATTTGCAACGCTTCACGCAGAACGAGGCGGAAGTGCAGGCCCTGAAGCGCCTGCGCATCATGACCTATGAGCGATTGAACGATGCGGCGTGGTTGCGCCAGGCATACAAGCAGCGCGGATCGCTCAATGATGTGATGCGCATGTCGTCCGAGTTGTGGATGAAGCATACGGCGCCGCCGTACTTCCACTGAGGCACTTCGCTTACAATCGCGGCTGAACCACGACAGCCGCTGCGGCGGCATCCCACAATGACAAACCAGTATGACGTCGCCGTGATTGGCGCCGGTGCCGCCGGCATGATGTGTGCATCGGTGGCCGGCCAGCGCGGCAGGAAGGTGGTGCTGATCGACCACGCCTCCCGCCTCGCCGAAAAGATCCGCATCTCCGGCGGCGGCCGCTGCAACTTCACCAACCTGCAAGCCGGACCGCAGAATTACGTCTCGGCCAATCCGCATTTCTGCCGCAGCGCCCTGGCACGCTACACGCCGCAGGACTTCATTGCGCTCGTCAAACGCTATCGCATCGCTTACCACGAGAAGCACAAGGGCCAACTCTTCTGCGACGATTCCGCCGAGCAGATCATCGACATGCTCAAGGCCGAGTGCGAACGCGGCGGCGTCGCCTGGCGCATGCCGTGCAAGGTGGAGGGCATTGCGAAGGATAGCGAAGGTTTTCGCATCGACAGCAGTTCCGGGCAGATCCGTGCGGCGAGCGTGGTGATTGCCACCGGCGGCCTTTCCATTCCGAAGATAGGCGCGACTGATTTTGCCTACCGTATTGCCGCGCAATTCGGGATGAAGATGATCGAGCCGCGTCCCGGCCTGGTGCCGCTCACCTTTGATCCCAAGGAGTGGGAGCCTTTCGTGCCGATGTCCGGCATCGCGCTGGAAGTGGATATCGAAACGGGGCAGAAGAAATCGCGCATGCAGTTTCGTGAAGACTTGCTGTTCACCCATCGCGGCCTGTCCGGCCCGGCGGTGCTGCAGATCTCCAGCTTCTGGCAACCCGGCACGCCGCTCATGCTGAATCTCGTGCCCGAAACCGACGTTGCCGAAACGCTTATCGCCGGCAAAAGCGTATTGAAGAAGAATCTCGGTAATCTCGTATCGCAATGGCTGCCGTCGCGCCTCGCGGAAGGTTTGTTGCAGGCGAACGGCTTTCGTGCGGATGCGCGCATTGCAGATATGCCGGACAAGCAATTGCGCAAGCTGGGCGATGCACTCAACCGCTGGGCGATCGTGCCCAATGGTTCCGAGGGTTATCGCAAGGCGGAAGTCACTTGCGGCGGCGTGGATACGAAGGAGTTGTCGCAGCAGACGATGATGGCCAGCAAAGTGCCCGGCCTGCATTTCATCGGGGAGTCTGTTGATGTTACCGGCTGGCTTGGTGGCTACAATTTCCAATGGGCATGGGCGTCCGGAGTAGCAGCGGGCATGTCTGTTTGATAATGTTGTCGCTATTTTGCAGTAATCCACAAACAGGCTTTTCTCTGTCAAAAGAACCTGCTATACTCGCGCTCTTTCCCTGAACACCCTGTTTCCGGCTGAGTTTACATGACCACCATTCGCCTTAAAGAAAACGAGCCTTTCGAAGTTGCCATGCGTCGCTTCAAGCGCACGATTGAAAAGACCGGTCTGCTGACCGAGCTGCGTGCACGTGAGTTCTACGAGAAGCCGACTGCTGAGCGCAAGCGCAAGCTCGCCGCTGCCGTGAAGCGCCATTACAAGCGCATCCGCAGCCAGCAACTGCCGAAAAAGCTGTACTGATTCTTTGGCGGCCGCACGCATCGTGCGGTTACTGCAAACCCGCTCCGGATGTGGCCGCAGCGGGTTTTGGCGTTTATGGCCGCTTTGTCTGAATCGAAATATCTGCGTGTCGCCCGCGATGCGTCCTGTCTGGATTGGAGAAGAAATGAGCCTTAAAGAGCAGATCACCGAAGACATGAAGGCCGCAATGCGGGCCAAGGACATAGAGCGCCTGGGCACCATCCGCCTGCTGACCGCTGCGATGAAGCAGAAGGAAGTCGACGAGCGTATCGAACTGACCGATACCCACGTCCTCGCCATCATCGAAAAAATGATCAAGCAGCGCAAGGACTCGATCTCCCAGTTCGAAGCCGGCGGTCGTCAGGATTTGGCTGACAAGGAAAAGGCGGAGCTTGATGTCTTGTCCGCCTATATGCCTGCCGCAATGTCGGAAGCCGAAATCCAGGCCGAAGTAACGGCTGCCGTTGCCGCTGCGGGTGCAAGTGGCCCGCAGGACATGGGCAAGGTCATGGCCATCCTCAAGCCGAAACTTGCCGGCCGCGCCGACATGACGGCAGTCTCCGGCCTGGTGAAGGCGGCGCTGGCGAAGTAAGGCGCCCGGCGGGCGTTTAAAAGACGTTCGCCGACCCCATCTCCAGAGTGTGGCGCGATGGTTGTGCCCAAACCCGCGCCCCTCAACGTCCCAGGACCAACAGAGACCGCCGCACCGCCGTGATTCCCCAGTCTTTCATTCAGGATTTGCTCAATCGGGTCGACATCGTCGACGTGGTGGGGCGCTACGTGCAACTGAAGAAGGGCGGCGCGAATTTCATGGGTTTGTGCCCCTTCCATAACGAAAAATCCCCCAGTTTCACCGTCAGCCCCACCAAGCAGTTCTACCATTGCTTCGGCTGCGGCGCGCACGGCACCGCCATCGGCTTCCTGATCGAATACTCCGGGCTTGGCTTCGTCGAGGCGGTCAAGGACCTGGCGCAGGGCGTAGGCATGGTCGTCCCCGACGAGGATCGCTTGCCGCCTGCACAACGCGCCGAAGCACATGCCAAGACGCTCGCACTGTCCGAAGTGATGAGCAAGGCGGGTGAATATTACAAGCAGCAATTGCGCAACGCGCAGCACGCAATCGCCTATCTCAAGGGGCGCGGCCTGACCGGTGAAATCGCCGCAAAATTCGGTATCGGCTATGCGCCCGGCGGCTGGGACAACCTGCGTTCGGTATTCTCGCACTACGAAGCGCCGGAACTGGTTGAGTCCGGCCTCGTGATCGACAAAAGCGAGGAGGAGGGCGTCGGCCGCAAGCGCTACGACCGCTTCCGTGATCGCATCATGTTCCCGATCCGCAACACCAAGGGCCAAGTCATTGGTTTCGGCGGGCGCGTGCTGGATGGCGGTGAACCGAAGTACTTGAACTCTCCGGAAACACCCCTATTTCAGAAGGGGCACGAGCTTTACGGCCTGTTCGAGGCGCGCCAGGCGATACGCGAGGCGGGTTATGTGCTGGTGACAGAAGGTTACATGGATGTGGTTGCGCTCGCGCAGCTAGGCTTTCCGCAGGCAGTCGCTACGCTCGGTACGGCGTGTACACCGACGCATGTGCAAAAGCTGCTGCGCCAGACTGACCAGGTCGTCTTCAGTTTCGATGGTGACTCTGCCGGGCGCCGCGCCGCGCGTCGTGCGCTGGATGCCTGCCTGCCGCACGCCGGCGACAACAGGACCTTGAAATTCCTGTTCCTGCCGCCCGAGCATGATCCGGACAGCTATGTGCGCGAATACGGTGCCGAAACGTTCGAGCAGCAGGTGCGCGACGCCATGCCATTGTCGCAATTCCTGCTGAAGGAAGTCACGCAGGACAACGACTTGACGACACCGGAGGGGCGTGCGAAGGCGCAGTTCGAAGCCAAACCGCTGCTGCAGGCCATGCCTGCTTCGGGCTTGCGGTTGCAGATTGTGCGCAGCCTGGCCCAGGCAACGCAGACTACGGCGGCCGAGATCGAGGCGCTGTTCGAGCTGTCGCAGCCTGTCGCCATCACGAAAGTTGCGCCACCACGTGCGAAGCGTACCGCACCGATCGGCCTGGAGCGGCAGATGATTCGCCTGCTGGTGGCGCATCCGTCGCTGGCGGTCGGTGTTGATGAGGAGGCGCTGGATGCGGCGGCAAGGCTTGCGCCGGATAATGCCGACATGTTGAGGCAGGTAATCGATGCCTGTCTGGCATTGGGCGAGCAGGCGAACTTTGCAGCGCTGTCCGAGCAATTGCGAGCTTTTGGTCAGGATTTCGAGCCTCTTGTGGCGGAAATCGCGGCAGATAGCGAATCCGAGCCTGAGGCCGCGAGGCTTGAACTTGCCGGTGCGATACGTCAGACTAAAATGCAGGTATTGAAGGCCGAGTCTGATCGCCTGACAAGGTCTGCGTCGCCAACGGCAGAAACCTTTGCTCGATTGCGTGAAGTAATGCAACGACTTGAGCAACTCCGGCGGGAAGCCGAGGTCGAAAACAAACCAAGGTAAGAGGTTCGCAAGGGCGTGGTTTTGGAGAAACGTTGCTCTCTATGGTATAATTAAAAGCTTTTGATTCAATATCTTAGCGAATTTTGAGGTCGGTCCGGCGAGTTCGGATGACGGCGAAATCGGCAAGAAAGCAAGTCGCGCGGAGCGAATGCCGGGCCTTGGTGAAGCGGCCCATGAAAGGCTTACAGCGCGAGCAAGTCACTCGACGCACGAGAGCACACCAAGGTTTACGAACCCATGGCAAACGCAATGAAAAAACCCGCGAAAACGACTGTTGCCGCAAAAAAAGCCCAATCGGCTGCAACTAAACCGGCCTCCGGCAAGTCGATGGCAAAGCCTGCCGTAAAGACCTCGGCCGCCGCCAAGCCGGCCAGCAAAGCGAAAGCGCCGAGCAAAGCCGTGGCAAAGACAGCTACAGCCGCTGTAACAACCGTGTCGAAGAAGGCACCCGCAGCACCAGTGTCGAAAGCATCATCTTCATCCAGAGCCTCTGCGAAAACGGCGGCTCCCGAGAAACCGAAAGCACCCGTGACGAACAAGAAACCCGAACCGAAGACCGCCGCAAAGGCCGCCAAGAGCGCCTCCAAGGCAGAAGCGAAACCCGAGTCCAAGGTCATGGCCGTCAGCCAGACTACCGATGCTGCCGCGCTGGCAGCCATCGATACGTCGAGCTACGTCCTGCCGGCCGTGAAGGTCCCGGGCCGCCGCGGCCGCAAGCCGAAGGAGTTCCAGCCGGAGAACGATGAAGTCGCCGCGCTGAACGCTGTCGAGCGTGCCGAACTGAAGGCTGCCGACAAGGCCAAGGCGAAGGATCGCAAGGCCAAGGAAAAGGCCCTGCTGAAGGATGCATTCTCGTCGGATACCGAAGCCTCCGAAGAGGAGCTCGAGCAGCGCCGTCAGAAGCTCAAGACCCTGATCAAGCTG
Source organism: Noviherbaspirillum sp. (assembly GCA_036384875.1). Classification (GTDB taxonomy): domain Bacteria; phylum Pseudomonadota; class Gammaproteobacteria; order Burkholderiales; family Burkholderiaceae_D; genus Noviherbaspirillum. The sequence continues at coordinate 543 of DASVLM010000751.1, read as the reverse complement.
GGCAAGGATCGCGGCTTCCTGACGTACTCGGAAATCAACGACCACCTGCCCGAAAACATTGTTGATCCGGAAGCGATCGACGGCATCATCGGCACTTTCAACGACATGGGCATCGCGGTCTACGAGCAGGCGCCGGATGCCGAGACGCTGCTGCTGTCCGACAGCGTCGCTACAGTCGCCACCGACGAAGACGCCGAAGCCGCTGCGGAAGCCGCGCTGTCGACCGTCGATTCCGATTTCGGTCGTACCACCGACCCGGTCCGCATGTACATGCGTGAAATGGGCTCGGTCGAACTGCTGACGCGCGAAGGCGAAATCGAGATCGCCAAGCGTATCGAGGAAGGCCTGAAGGACATGATCCAGGCGATCTCCGCCTGCCCGACCACCATCGCTGAAATCCTCGCGGTCGCCGAGCGCATCGAAAAGGACGAGTCGAAGGTCGACGAAATTGTCGACGGCCTCGTAGATCCGAACGCATCCGAAGAAGTCGAAGCCGCTCCCGTTGCCGCTGCCTCCGATGAAGAAGAGGAAGAGGAAGAAGAG
>DASVLM010000750.1:0-9934 GCA_036384875.1 Noviherbaspirillum sp. | reverse complement strand
GCACCCCACCCTTCTTCACGACATTGCGCACAGACAACCGCGCCCTGTAGCGATAGCCCCAGGTCGGCCCGTAGATCGGCCGCATCATGGTTTCCGCACGCACCTTGCCGATATGCTGCAGGTTGTCTTCCAGGACACGCTGCTTCACGGCAACTTGCGCCGATGGCTCGAGGTGTTGCATTGCACAGCCGCCGCAGGTGCCGAAATAGACGCATTTCGGCTTTACGCGCATTGAGCTTTCGCTGTGCAGCGCGGTCAGCGTTGCGGCCTCCCACTTGGGCTTTCTGCGGAACGACTGAAAACTCACCCGCTCGCCGGGCAATGCACCTTCGACGAATATGACTTTGCCTTGCGTGCCATCCTCGTTCTGCAAATGACCAACGCCACGCCCCTCCATGTCGAGGGATTCAATTTCGATAACTGTCTGAAGCATAGGGAAAACCGGAAGAGTATCTGCGGCAGACGAACGCCGCACCGAAACGCGCCATTATACGGATCTTGCCCGTTCAAGCCGTTGAAGAAGGATGCCAGGCGGCGAGGAATTCCGCCCAGTGCTGGCCATCCAGCGCTTCCAGCGAATTCCTGACCAGCTCTACTTCCGCAGCATACGCAGCCTGAGTCAGGGCGCCGCGCATGAGCAGATAGCGGCAATAGACAAGATAGGTGTTGACGACATCAGTCTCGCAATAGTCGCGGATCTCGCCGAGGCGGCCTTCCTGGTACAAGGTCCAGACCTGCGATCCGTCGACACCCAGCTTGCCCGGGAAACCGCAAAGCTTGGCAAGCTCGTCCAAAGGAGCATTCGCTCGACCCGTATAAAGCGCCAGCAAGTCCATCAGGTCGAGATGGCGCGTGTGATAGCGACTCAGATAATTGTTCCACTTGAAGTCGCGATCGTCTTCACCCATTTCCCAGTAGCGCGATGCTGTCACGCCATTGACCATGGCGCGATAGTGCAGCACCGGCAGGTCGAATCCGCCGCCATTCCAGGACACGAGTTGGGGAGTGTATTTGTCGATGATGCGGAAGAAGTCGTGCACCAGCTTCTGCTCGCCATCCTCCAGCGTACCGAGCGAACGCACGCGGAAGCCTTCGTCGTCGCGGAATACACAGGAAATCGCCGCGACCCGATGCAAGTGGTGCTGCAGGAAGTCGGAGCCCGTCTTTTCACGGCGAGCGGTGAATGCCGCCTCCGCGACATCCGCATCAGGCATGTCCTTCGGATGATTGTTGAGGGCACGCAGGCCTGCCACATCGGGAATCGTCTCGATGTCGAATACCAGTATGGGAATCACAACAGGGCGTCCTTGCCGACACCGCGCGCGGTCATCGCGCGCTTGAGCTTGACCAGCGCTTCCTGCTGGATCTGGCGCACACGTTCGCGCGTTACGCTCATTTCCGCAGCAAGTTCCTCCAACGTGGCCGGATCGTCATTGTCCAGTCCAAAGCGGCGAACGATGACGACTCGCTGCTTGTCCGGCAGTTTCTTCAGCCAGTCGTGCACCAGCATCGTCATTTCATGATGCTCGGCGCGCGAGTCCGGACCGTCGTCCACATCGCCCGGCAACATGTCCATCAGGCTGGCTTGGGGATCATTGTCGAGCGGCGCGTCGAGCGACGTCGCATGCTCGGACAACGCGAGGATATCCTGCACATCTTCCACCGGACGATCTACCAGATGGGCAATGTCTTCCACCGTCGCTTCCTTGCCGTCGTGGTGCTGTGCTTCGAGGTGATATTTGGCACGCAGGATCTGGTTCAGTTCGCGCACCATATGGACCGGCAACCGCACGGTGCGTGCCTGGTTCATGATGGCCCGCTCGATACTCTGGCGTATCCACCATGTCGCGTAGGTGGAGAAACGAAAGCCACGTTCCGGCTCGAACTTGTCGATGGCGCGCATCAGGCCGAGATTACCCTCCTCGATCAGGTCGAGCAGCACAACGCCACGATTGATGTAATGCTTCGCGATCGACACTACCAAACGCAGGTTATGCTCGATCATCTTCTGGCGAGCTTCAAAGTTACCCTGCTTGGCCAGCGTCGCGTAATGGACCTCTTCCTCTACCGTCAGCAAAGGCCGCGCGCCGATCTGGTTAAGGTAATGCTGCGTCGTATCGGTGGACAATTCAGCGGCGAGCACCGTCTTCAGTTCATCGACCGGATCGACGGCTGCCGCGACCGCGCCTTCCGCGCTCTCTTCCGCAAGCGCAGCACCTTCGGTCGCGTTGAGCGACATATCGTCGGACATGTCGTCGGTGCCCGAATCATCATCCAGGGGATCGTGCGGAGTGCGAGTCATGGATAGGCGTGGCGGATAGGCGAATTAACGACTGGGCAGAAATTTCGAAGGATCGACCGGCTTGCCTTGCTGTCGGATTTCGAAATGGAGCTTCACGGAATCACTGTCGGAATTTCCCATTTCGGCAATCTTCTGGCCTTTGGCGACGGTTTGATCCTCTTTCACGAAGATGGTTTTGTTGTGAGCATACGCCGACAGCAAGTTGTTCGAATGTTTGACGATGACCAAATTGCCATACCCCCGAATGCCACTGCCAGCATACAGTACCTTGCCAGCTCCCGCAGCAACTACAGGCTGACCAAGCTTGCCGGCAATGTCTATACCCCTCCTGCCTTCGCTAAAGGTGCCGACCACCTTGCCATCGGCCGGCCATATCCAGGCAATATTTTCCTCTTCAGGCGCGGGCTGCATTTCAGCAGGTTTCTCCGCCGCTCTCGGCGGCTCGGCCTTGACCGGTACACTGGCTGATGCATTTGGCGAGGAAGCCGCGTTGTCCGGCTTTTGCATTTCAGCCAATACCGCCTCGGAATAAGTACGCTTTTCGCCGCGCGGACCGGTCTTGTGTGTTGCCGCTGCCGAGCTCGTCGCACCCGGCGTCAGCGGACGTACCTCCACGCCTGAAGAGGTCGAAACGCTTCCCGTCTGCGCGGTGCCTTCTGGCGGCATGATGCGCAATACCTGGTCGACCTTGATGTCATTAGGATTGGCAAGATTGTTCCAAGTGACGAGGTCACGATAATTCTGCCCGAAATCGAGTGCGATCTGGATCAGGGTATCGCCCTTGCGAACGGTGTAGTAACCGCGCTCGGCTTGTTTCGGTGCAGACGGCACCTGCTGCACGGGCTGCTTGGGGACTTCGACGGCTCTTGCGGGCGGCAGCGAGCGGTCAACGACCGGCGCACTCTGGCGCGTCGTGGTGCAGGCTGCGAGCAAACCCGACAGGAAAAACAGGGCCGTAAAACGTGCGTAGTTCATTCTCATTCAGTTAATCGTTTGGCGGCAATGCGCACAGATGGCGCGAAGATCGATCACACCACACCCGGGCGCAGAGGAACGAAATGGCAATGTTCGAGCGTCGTCTTCGTCCATTCGAACTTGCTGACTCGCTCGACGAGCTGCAATACCTGGTGCCTTGTACCGACTGGAGCAACAAGACGGCCACCTATGCTCATCTGGTCGAGCAACGCCTGAGGAACCTCCAGGCCGGCAGCCGCAAGGATGATGCCGTCGAACGGTGCGACCTGCGGCAGGCCAAGCATACCATCTCCGTAGTGCAAGCGGATATTGGCAATGCGCAGCGGACGCAGGTTCGCCTTCGCCAATTCATGCAAAGGCTTGATGCGTTCGATTGAATACACTTCCTTGGCCACCAGCGACAGCACGGCAGCCTGATAACCGCAGCCGGTACCGATCTCAAGCACGCGATCGAGAGCACCGCCGCTGCCATTGGCGCGCATGACCTCGATCATGCGTGCGACGATATAGGGCTGCGATATGGTCTGGTGATGGCCGATCGGCAGCGAAGCATCGACATACGCCTGACCAGCAAGGCCCGGTTCGACAAACATATGACGCGGCACAGCCTCAAGCGCAGCCAATACCTTCGCGTCTCGCACACCCTGCTTTGCAACCCTTGCGACCATCGCGCCACGGATTGCGTCGGAGACCAGCGGCGCCGCAAATGCAGTGGCTGCCTGTGTCGTTCGGGGTGATTGGGCCTGCGAGGTGTCGGGAACCTGCACTGGACGGGCGGTGTTACGCGCCGCATTTTGCGTAGCTGTCTGGGGCGTGGCGACGTGCCGCGAAGGCGTGACAGCCTTGGACGACTTGTCGACCACGGAAGAAAGCGGAAGGGGAAAACGCTTCTCCCGGTCGGTCATTGCAATCCCTTCTTCAGCGCATCGAGTTGCGACGCATGGGTGAGATCGATCTGCAACGGCGTCACGGAAACGCAAGCGTTTGACACTGCGTGGAAATCGGTGCCTTCGCCGGCATCCTTGGCTTTGCCAGCGGGGCCGATCCAGAAAATTTCCCGGCCATGCGGATCCTGCGTTCGTATCACCGCCTCTGACTCGTGCCGCTTGCCAAGTCGCGTGGCGCGAATGCCGCGAATTTCGTCGTACGGCAAGTTGGGAATATTAATATTCAGCAAATATGGCTTCTGAAGCACCTCGAAATCCCGCTCAACAATCTCGCGTGCAATCCTTGCCGCGGTATCTAGATGTTCCCAGCCATGATGAACCTGGGAAAAGGCAATCGACGGTATGCCGAACAGATAACCTTCGGTAGCTGCAGCAACCGTACCGGAATACAGCGTGTCGTCACCCATGTTCTGCCCTTGATTGATACCGGACACAATCAGATCGGGGCGGAAAGGCAATATACCGGTCAGTGCAACGTGTACACAGTCGGATGGCGTGCCGTTGACGAAATAAAAACCGCTTGCCGAGCGCTGTACGCTAAGCGGACGATCAAGGGTAAGGGAGTTGGAACTGCCGGAGCGATTGCTGTCAGGCGCAACGACGACGATTTCCGCAATTGCGCTCAGGGCCTCGGCCAATGCGACGATCCCCGGAGCGAGGTAACCGTCATCGTTACTGACTAGAATCTTCATGCCGAGATTTTAACCGAAGCTCTTCGCGTCAAACACGCGAGATGCAGAGAAGGAACACCGCACCAGATACGCACCACTTCAGCACAAGTTGACAATTCGGCGCAGATGCCTAAAAATAAAACGACCGTTCTATTTTTAAAATCATTCCAACGAAGGAGACATCATGAAAGCAGTCCTCTGCAAAACCTGGGGATTACCCGATACGCTCGTTGTAGAGGATTTGCCGGATGTAGTTCCCGGCCCGGGCCAGATCGCTATTGATGTACAGGCTGCCGGCGTGAATTTCCCCGACGTGCTCATCATCCAGAACAAATATCAGTTCCGCCCCGAACTTCCATTTACGCCGGGCAGCGAACTCGCCGGCGTGGTCCGTGCTGTCGGCGAAGGCGTGAGCGGCTTCAAGCCCGGTGACAAGGTTCTGGCGTTCGTCAGCCAGGGTGCATTTGCCCAGCAGATTGCCGTGCATGCCAAGATGGCAATGCCCATGCCGCCTGGACTTGACTTTGATACCGCGGCTGCCGTCACGCTCACTTACGGCACCTCACACCATGCGGTCGTCGACCGCGCGCAATTGAAAGCCGGCGAAACCATGCTGGTCCTGGGTGCGGCAGGTGGAGTTGGTTTGGCGGCGATTGAAATCGGCAAGGCGCTCGGTGCCCGCGTGATTGCTGCAGCATCGTCCGACGAAAAACTCGAAGTCTGCAAAGCGCATGGCGCAGATGCGACCATCAATTACAGCACCGAGGATTTGCGCGAAGCGATCAAGGCTGCTACCGACGGCAAGGGACCGGATGTGATTTACGATCCGGTCGGCGGCGGTTACACAGAGCCCGCTTTCCGTTCCATCGCATGGCGCGGCCGCTATCTTGTGATTGGCTTCGCCAACGGCGAAATTCCCAAGTTGCCGCTCAACCTGCCGCTATTGAAAGGCGCATCGGTGGTCGGTGTGTTCTGGGGCGAATTCACCAAGCGCGAACCGAAGGCCAATGCCGCAGCGATGCAGGAACTGATGACGTGGATGGCCGAAGGCAAGATAAAGCCACACATTTCCGGCCGCTACGCATTGGCAGAGACAGCGCAAGCGCTCAATGACATGGCGGCGCGCAAAGTAACAGGCAAGGTCGTCATCCAGCCACAGCGCTGACGCCCAACCCTCAATCAAACGCAGGAAAAAAACGCCGCGACAATTCACGGCGTTTTTTCAATGGCCTTCAGCCAAGGTTTGGTGCACGAATGCCGACAGGATGAGTTTTTCGTGAATCGACACGTCAAGGAATTCAAAGCCGTGCTTGAACCCGTCGCCGTTTTCCGCCGGCGCCACCGACCGCAATACCGCTTTCAGGCTGAGTATCTCGTCCTGGCCCGCCGCATGCACCTTGAACTTCAGAACGCCTTCATCTCCCTTGTTGCCGAGCGCCTGCTTGATAATGCCGGAAGTGCCTCCGGTGCTGAGGTCGATCAGTGTGGCGGCAGCAGTGCGTTCCGGCCGGCCAAGCGACACCGATGCAATGATTTTCACATCCGCACGAGCACCTCGGCGAACCACGGTGCAACGCACTTCACGCGGATAAGAAAGGATGAGATAAGGAGCGGGGGTATGAACGGATTTCACCGTCGCAGCCGCAAAGGCATATGCCTTCTTGCCTGAAAATGCCCGTGCCACGAAGATTTGTCCCTCGCGCACGAACTCCATCTTGCCATCAACTGCCGGCGCAGTGACGAACACGTTCTTGCCCTTGATGAATCCGATCAGCTTGACGGTATAGCGTATGTTGGGATTATCGATCTGCTGCAGGTACAACGTTTCGCCAACCAGCCATCGCACGTCGTCCATTGCCGCAACGACTTCCTTGTTGACCTGCACCGGCTCGAAATCCTGTTCAGACTTGGAACGTATGCCATCAAGTTTCGGCCGCATCGATCTCAGGGGAGGCGGTTCTTTCGGCAACGAGGGCATGAGGTCCCAGGTCGGATCATGTACGAAGCCGTTATCGATCAAACCTTCCAGCTGACTCTGGCTTTCGACTACGCAACCCTGCCCCAGCAATAGATTGCCGTGCCAGTCGTAGATCGCTTCCTTCAAGGGTTTGCCGACCGCGAGTTCCGCCGCACGTACCGGCACGAGAGAAATGGCAGGTTCAGTCATGTTGCCTCGTCATTCGATTGCATCCATGATACACGGCCATGCAGCACTCAACAGTTGGTTGTGACGCTCGTGTCGTTCTCGTGTTCGGTAAAGAACGCCTTCGCGACGGCAGCGTCGCGCGTGCGCCGGAATGGCGGCAGGCTTTGCCAGATACGTCGACCGTACGGCTTCGTGATAATCCTGGGATCGCAGATCATCAGTACGCCACGGTCAGTTTCATCGCGGATCAGGCGACCGGCGCCCTGCTTCAGGTTGATGATCGCCTCCGGCAGCTGGTGATGCACGAAGCCATTCAATCCTTTGCGTTCGAGCGCCTCGATGCGCGCCGCAAGCACCGGATCATCCGGCGGCGAAAACGGCAGCTTATCGATAATGACCAGAGAGAGCGCGTCGCCACGGACATCGACGCCCTCCCAAAAACTCTGGCTGCCGACGAGTACGGCGTTGCCCATCGACCTGAAACGATCAAGCAATTCGGTGCGCCCGGCCTCGCCCTGCACCAGCAGCGGAAAACCGAGTTCCAGTCGTGAAAAAGCCTCTCGCAGCCGCTCAGCAGCGCGATTGACTGCTCGGATCGTAGTGCAAAGCAGGAATGCCCGGCCGCCTGAGGCCTGGATCATTGGCAGCGCCGCATCGACCACCGCATCGGTGTAATCGGGAGCATTCGGCTGCGGCAGATTTTCCGGCACGTAGAGCAAGCCCTGCTGCTCATAGTTGAAGGGGCTTGGCCACGACATCGCCTGCTCGTTCCATAACCCCATTTGGGACATGTAGTGATTGAAGTCGTTCTTCACCGCCAGCGTCGCCGAAGCAAAGATCCATGCACGCGGAGTGCCTTCACGCTGCTTGCTGAAGATCGGCGCTACAGACAGTGGTGTCTGGTGCAATTGCAGCGATGAAGAGAAAGCCTCAATCCACAACACCTTTTCCTGGTCGGGCTCGGCAATTTCAGCTGCCCCGGCATTCCATCGATCGAGCCGGGCGGACAGTTCGATCGCACGTGCATGGCACTGCTCGATCGTCTCGGCGCGCTCCGCCTGCTTCTCGAGCACGGGAATCATGTCTCCAAGCTCGTCCTTCAAAGTTTCCAGCGCAGGGAAAAACGGACTCGACGGTGCGATCTGATTGAGAGCGAGCCGCACTACGTCCTGTGGAAATGCGAGGCGCAGGTCGCGCGCAGCTCGCTCCACCGGGGCGACGACCTTGGGCCAGTCGGCGCCGTCGCGCGCATGTGCCAACCCTTCCGCCAGCACATCGCGACACAGTTCAAGCACCTGCGATGTTGAAATCGTGTCGCCGAAAAACAGCGTCGCGGTTTCGGGCAACTGGTGCGCTTCGTCGAAGATCACGGTATTCGCAGTCGGCAGCAGCTCCGCAATGCCTGTGTCCTTCAATGCGACATCGGCAAAGAACAGGTGATGGTTGACTACCACCACATCGGCCTGCTGGGCCTCCTTGCGCGCCTTCATCACGAAGCAGTCCTGGTAGTACTGGCATTCGGCGCCGAGGCAGGTATCGCGCGTCGACGTGACGAGATTCCATACGCTGGCGCCCTCGGGCACGCGCGACAGCTCCGCCTTGTCACCGGTCGACGTTGTCTTGATGAAACGCGAGATCTCGCGCAGATATCCTGCGTCCTCACGTGCAGTCAGGCGTCCGTTCTGCGTCGTGCGCTCAAGATGGAAATGGCAGACGTAATTCGCCCGCCCCTTGAGCAGCGCAACCGAAACCGGTGCATTGAGCGCCTTGCGCACGGTGGGAATGTCACGGAGGTAGAGCTGATCCTGGAGGTTCTTGGTGCCGGTCGAGACAATGACTTTGCCGCCCCACAGCAGCGCGGGAACAAGATAGGCAAAGGTCTTGCCGGTTCCTGTGCCCGCTTCGGCAACAAGGGCTTTACGTTGGGAAATAGCGGCAGCAATCGCCTTGGCCATGTCGGTTTGCGACTGGCGCGGACGAAAACCGCCTACCGCGCGGCTAAGAGATCCTTCGGCACCGAACAAGCGCTCGATTTCGGCATCGTGCTCGTGTTCGTCGACGGATGAAACGGTTTGATCTGTCAAGGCAGGAAGCATTGCGGGGCAAAAAATGCCCTTGGCTGGAAAATCATGCGGGGATGTCAGGGATCAATTGCATCTTTAGCAAGGTGATGTGATCCTTAAGCTGCAGCTTGCGCTTCTTCAGGCGACGCAACTGGAGCTCGTCGTGCATTACATCCTGTGCCAGCAGTTCGATGACCGCGTCCAGATCGCGATGTTCGACTTCGAGTTCGACAATCCGGCGCCGTATATCTTCCGATGAGACCATGACCTGTTCTGACAAAAGTTGTAGCCGGTATTTTAAAAGCGAATACGCCGTCAGACCAGCATATCCGGTGGCTTACTCGTTCTTTGCAGCATCGAGCGCGGTATTTCATCGAAAAAACATCATCGCAAGATGGAATTAATGCCATGTAGCAATAAATCATTCTCAGCGTTGCCAAAGATTAACAGATGTAACAAATACCTACGGGCAATGGGCCGGCGAAATCTCGATGCAATACTTTCCTGAGGCTGTTGAATGGGGTAATACCGTGGGCCAGTACAAAATCGAAGCTGGAACAGGCCAGCATCTGGGCGATCGGCAGGAGCAACAGGATCGCGTGGCACTGTTTGCAGCGCCGCGCGCGCCAGGCTACATGATGGCTGTCATTGCAGATGGCATGGGCGGCCGTAGCGGTGGCGCACTTGCGGCGGAACAAGTAGTACGCACGGCGAAACAAGCCTTCGACCTCTTCTCGCCGCAAACGGACAATGTCGAACATCTGCTGGAATCCATTGCCCGCGACGCACATACCATCATCCAGCTCACCGCGACCTCTTCCGAAAAGGAA
>DASVLM010000749.1:0-1888 GCA_036384875.1 Noviherbaspirillum sp. | reverse complement strand
GCCAAGGATGGCGGCCGCAATCGCGTGGTGAAGGCGACACCGAAATTAACCTGATTGATTATCCAAGCAATGTCCATGCACTCCAAAATTCTCATCCTCGATTTCGGCTCCCAGGTCACTCAGTTGATCGCACGCCGCGTACGCGAAGCCGGCGTATTTTCTGAAGTCTTTCCCTATGACGTCAGCGACGACTTCGTGCGCAACTATGGCGCGGCAGGCATCATCCTGTCCGGCGGGCCGAATTCGGTCACGGAAGGCGACACGCCGCGCGCCCCTCAGGCGGTGTTTGAAGCCGGCGTCCCGGTGCTCGGCATTTGCTACGGCATGCAGACCATGGCGGCGCAGCTTGGCGGCAAGGTGGAAAACGGCAAGGTGCGCGAATTCGGTTACGCCGAGGTACGCGCCCGCGGCCATACCGCGCTCCTGAATGGCATCAGTGATTTTGTCACCGCCGAGGGCCACGGCATGTTGAAGGTATGGATGAGCCACGGCGACAAGGTCAATGAAATGCCGGCGGGCTTCAAGCTCATGGCATCTACCGACAACTGTCCGGTCGCCGCGATGGCGGATGAGGAACGCAAGTTCTACGCCGTGCAGTTCCATCCGGAAGTCACGCATACCCTGCAGGGCAAAGCCATACTCAGCCGCTTTGTGCACGAGATCTGCGGCTGCAAATCGGACTGGAATATGCCCGATTACATCTCGGAAGCAGTCGAGGCGATCCGCAAGCAGGTTGGCAGTGATGAGGTCATCTTGGGACTTTCCGGTGGTGTGGACAGTAGCGTTGCCGCAGCGCTGATCCATCGCGCCATCGGCGACCAGCTGACTTGCGTGTTTGTCGATCATGGGCTGTTGCGCCTGGACGAAGGCAAGATGGTGATGAACATGTTCGGTAAAAATCTTGGCGTGAAGGTCATTCATGTCGATGCAACCGAACAGTTCATGGGGGAGCTGGCCGGGGTTACCGACCCCGAAGCTAAGCGCAAGATCATCGGCCGCGAATTTGTCGAAGTGTTCCAGGCCGAAGCCGGCAAGTTGAAGAATGCGAAATGGCTGGCACAGGGCACAATTTATCCCGATGTGATCGAAAGCGCAGGGAAGGGCAAGAAGGCCGCGCATACGATCAAGAGCCATCACAATGTCGGCGGCTTGCCGGAGACGCTCAATCTCAAGTTGCTCGAACCGTTGCGCGAGTTGTTCAAGGATGAAGTGCGCGAGCTGGGGGTGGCGCTCGGACTGCCGCATGACATGGTGTATCGCCATCCGTTCCCGGGGCCAGGCCTCGGTGTGCGTATCCTCGGTGAAGTGAAGAAGGATTATGCCGACCTGCTGCGCCGCGCCGATGCGATTTTTATTGAAGAGCTGCGCGCAGCGGTCGATGAGGAAGGTCGTTCCTGGTACGACAAGACCAGCCAGGCATTCGCTGTCTTCCTGCCTGTGAAGTCGGTAGGTGTCATGGGCGATGGCCGCACTTATGAATATGTCGTGGCATTGCGTGCGGTGCAGACCCAGGATTTCATGACCGCGCATTGGGCGCATCTGCCGCACGACCTGCTCGGCAAGGTTTCGAACCGCATCATCAACGAAGTACGCGGCATCAATCGCGTCGTGTACGACATTTCTGGCAAACCGCCGGCGACGATCGAGTGGGAATAAGCGTCGGCTGACGCCGGCGCCACAAGCAACACGCGTTGCGAGCTTGCTGCGCAGGCAGTGTCGTCTGCGCAGCGAGGATCATCATTGTGACTTACAGCGTTAAAGAAATTTTCTACACCCTGCAGGGCGAGGGCGCGCACGCGGGGCGGCCGGCGGTATTCTGCCGCTTTTCCGGCTGCAATCTCTGGAGCGGCCGGGAAGCTGACCGTGCCAACGCCATTTGCCGGTTTTG
>DASVLM010000748.1:0-8788 GCA_036384875.1 Noviherbaspirillum sp. | reverse complement strand
GTCGCGGCTTTCAGCAGCGCCCGCTTTTGCGCTTCGTCGATATAGCCGGTGAAGACGATGCGGTCGCTGAATGGCGACGCTTGCGCGTAGTCCAGCACCTTCTGGTAGTCCCATCCCAGCTTGCCGGCGATGACGAGCTTCACGCCGGGGCGCGCAATGGCGCACTTTTCGAATGCCTGCATCAGGCCGAGCAGGTTCTTGCGCGGTTCGATGGTGCCGACATAGAGGATGTACTTGTCGAGAGCGAAGCGTGCGCGCAGGTCGGTGAGCGTCGCGTCGTCGGCGGGCGCCGCAAGCCGCTCCAGGTCCGCACCGAGCGGCATGACTTCCTTGCGCGCGCGGCATTGCGGGAAATAGGATTCGAAGTCGCGCTGCGTGGAGCCGGAGATGAACAGCAAGCCGTCCACCTTCGGCAGGCGACGGATGAAGAATTGGAAGAACACCCGTTTCGCCGGCACATGCAATTCCGGGAACAGGAAGAAGGACATGTCGCATACCGTCACGATGCGGCGGAACCGGCCGAAGGCAAGCAGCGGAAAGCTGTAATGCAGCGAATGCACGGCGTCGAGCGAGCGCGTGATCGCCAGCCAGGGAATGAGTACCTGCTCGATCAGGACGCGGAAGAAGAAATTGCGGAAAGTCCTTGCCTTCAACGCGGTGATGGCCGCGCCCGGCACCGCCTTCGCCAGCGCCAGCAGTTCGGTATCGTCGTCGAGAATCAGGAAGTGCATGCGCGGCAGGCCGGACGCATCGCGCAGGCAACGCACATAGTTCACGGCATAGATGCCGACACCGGTGCGCTCCAGCGGAATCTGCGTCAGGTCGAGCAGCACGCCGCTCATTTCGGCTGCCCCTCCATTGCGCCCTCTTCGTCGACGCTATTGCCGAGCGATTCCAGTGTGCGGCGGTTGATGCGCTCTCGTTCCGCATCGAAAAACCAGCCCCATTTGTTGAAATAGCGCACAGCCGAGCGCAGGTGATGCTTCAGCAGCACGCTGCTCTTGTACGAACCCTTCTGGTATCCGTGCGTGACCGACACGGCAGGATAAAAGACGGTGCGAGACACCTGTCCGATGCGGCGGCACAGGTCGACGTCTTCCATGTAGAGGAAATAGGCTTCGTCAAATCCGCCGACCCGCTTCAGCACCGAAGTGCGCAGGAACATGAAGCATCCTGACAACGCGGGCACTTCCATCACGCGATCGTAGCCGCTGCGGTGCAGCTCGTAGCTCGCCAGCCGTCCGCTGGCGCGATACAGGGGCGGCAGGAATCGTCGCAACATCAGATCTCCCGGCGTCGGCAGCAGCTTGCACAGATGTTGGCGACGCCCGTCCGGATAGCGGATATCCGGCATGATGAGGCCGATGTCGGGATGCGCATCCATGTAGGCTGTCAGTGCGGGGATGACGTCCGGACCGAACTCGATGTCGGGGTTGAGCACAAGGTGGTATTCGGTGCCCGCGGTAATCGCCTCGCCTATGGCAATGTTGTGGGCTGCGCCGAATCCCGGATTCGATGGCAGGTGCCGATAGACGGCGCCAGCCTCGCGCGCGACCTGAGCGAGCGCGTCGGTGCGGGAATTGTCCAGCAGGTTGAGCGCGATGTCGCCCGGGCTGGCGGCAACGCTATGCAGCGCCTGCCCGACCTGCTCGGGAGGATTGTTGTAGCTCACGACGGAGCAGCTGATCCGCATCATGGTGTTTCAGTGTGGGGCGCGAAGAACGGTGTGCGCATCGCGTGAAGGAATGTGTTCGGAAAATCAGGACAGCGCCTGGCGGTAGACGGCCAGCATGTCGAGCGCGAATTTCCGCCAGGTGAATTGCCGGGCATGCAGGCGTCCTGCTTCAGCCAGTCGGGCATGCAAGGCATCGTCTTCCGCCAGCTGCTGCATGTGGTACGCAATCGCCTGGTCGTCCAGCGGCTCGACCAGCACACCTGCCTCACCGACAACTTCCGGCAGCGACGCACGTCGCGACACGATCGCCGGCGTGCCGCACGCCATCGCCTCCAGCGGCGGCAAGCCGAAGCCTTCGTACAAGGACGGATACACCAGCGTGCGCGCGCCGCTGTACAAGGCGGGCAGATCCTGCTGCGGCACATAGCCTGTAAGCCGCACTTCGCCGCGAGTGATCATCGCCTTCAGGCTGCCCGACAATCCCTCCATGCCCCAGCCGTTCATGCCGGCAACCACCAGCGGATAGCGCCGGCGGAACGCTTCCGGCAGGCGCGTATAGGCTGCCAGGGCGGTCGTGAGATTCTTGCGCGGCTCCAGGGTGCCGACCGCAAGAATATATTCGCCGTGCTTCACGCCGAAACGCGACAGCACCGGTGCACACTGGGTTGCTTCAAGCGGATGGAATTCCGGCGATACGCCGAGCGGGACGGTCGTCACGCGCTCCGGGACAACGCCGTAATGGCCGATCACTTCCTGGCGCACGAAATCCGAATCGACCACGATCTGCTTCGCATGCCTTACCACGCCAGGCATCACGCGATTCATCTCGCGCACGCGTTCGACGGGATGGGTTTCCGGATGCCGGACCCAGGAGATGTCATGGACCGTCACCACCGAAGGCCCGCGAAAGCGATACGCCATGAAGGCCGGCTCGTGGTAGAGGTCGATACCGTGTGCATTGGCGCCGGCGGTGAATCGTCCCTGGCGCATGAGCCGGATCAGCATGTCCGGCCGCGGCAGGTAGCGCTTGATCGCAATGTTCAGCTTGCGCGCAGCGGGCGCCGCCGAGGTGCGGACGCCGCGTTCCCAGGAGGTGCCGTAAAACAGCCACGGTGCCTGCGGCAGCAGTTGCTGCAACTGGTGGATCAGGTGATAGGTGTATTGCCCGACGCCAGCCATCGGAGAAAGGATGGGTATCGCATTGATGCCGAGGCGTACCCCGTGCAGCACATCGGCACCATCCGGCGACGTGCGCGGCTCTGCGGCGAGCGGCTGCTCCAGTGCGGCCCGGGCATGCGGGATCACTTGCGCGCCTCCCGGCCGGCCTTGCCGGACTCATACATCCAGCGCAGGGTGTCGCCGAGCGGAATGGTCTTCAGGCCGCCGACGATGGAGCGCAGCTTTTGCGGTGAACCGATCAGCGTCTTTACCTCGGATTGGCGCACGAAGGCCGGGTTGACGCGCACTTCGATCTCGTAACCGGCAATCTCCTGCATCATGTTCAGGATGCTGCGCAGCGAGTAAGGTTCACCGCTGCATACATTCACGATATCGCCGGCAGCATCATGTTCGAGCAGGCCGTGATACGCGGCGGCGACCATGCGCACGTCGGAGAAATCGCGTTCGACGTCAAGGTTGCCCAGCTCGATGACCGGCGCACCCTGCACGAAATGCGACACGATCTTGGGCACCAGGAAGTGCGGTTCCTGCCCGACACCGGTGTAGTTGAACGGTCGGGTGATCACCACGGGCAACCGGTCGCTCCAGGTGCGCACCATGTACTCCATCGCCAGCTTGCTGGTGGCGTAATGGTTGACCGGCTGCGGCGGCTGGGCTTCCGAGATCACGCCTGAGGTCGCATTCCCGTAAACGTTGGCGCTGCTGGCAACCAGTACCCGGCGCGGCGACAGCTTCGCTTCGGCCATCGCTTCCAGCAGGTTCAGCGTGCCGATCACATTGACGCGATACAGCGCTTCCGCATCCGCATGCGCCACGAAACTGATTGCAGCAAGGTGCACCAGGTAATCCGGGCGCACCGACTCCATCACGCGGCAGCAATTGTCACGCGAGGTGATGTCCAGCGTGACCTCATGCCCGCCTTGCGCCGCGCCGACGACAGCATTGATGACCTCATAACCTGCATCCGTCAGTTCGGCGCGCACGTACTTGCCGGTAAAGCCATTGGCACCGGTCAGGAGTACGCGACCGCGCCCGGTCGCCGACGGATTGTCAGAAGGAGAAACCACGCTCGTTTCTCTTCAGGTCTGCCTGGACCATCATCTGGCACAGTTGTTCGAGTGTCGTCTTCGGCTCCCAGCCGAGCTTTTCCTTCGCCCGTTCGGGATTGCCGATCAGGAGATCGACTTCGGCCGGACGATAGAATTTCGGATTCACGCGCACCAGCGTCTTGCCATTGGCGGCATCGACAGCGGTTTCCTGTTCGCCGCGGCCGAGCCATTCGAGCTGGATGTCGGCGGCCTTGAACGCCATCGTGACGAAATCCCGCACGGTCTCGGTCCTGTTGGTTGCCAATACAAAGGTATCCGGCTCGTCGGCTTGCAGCATGCGCCACATGCCTTCCACATATTCCTTTGCGTAGCCCCAGTCGCGCTTGGCATCCATGTTGCCGAGCTCCAGCACGTCGAGCTTGCCGAGGCGGATCTTGGCAACCGAATCGGTGATCTTGCGCGTCACGAACTCGCGGCCACGCAGCGGGGATTCATGGTTGAACAGGATGCCGCTGCTGCCGAAGATGTCATAGGACTCACGGTAGTTGATGGTCATCCAGTGCGCGTAAAGCTTGGCGACGCCGTAGGGGCTGCGCGGGTAGAAAGGCGTGCTCTCGCGCTGCGGGATTTCCTGCACCTTGCCGAACATTTCGGACGTGGATGCCTGGTAGAAACGGATCTTCGGATTGACGATGCGGATCGCTTCCAGCAGGTTGAGCGGACCCAGGCCGGTGATCTGCGCGGTCGTGGCCGGCTGGTCGAACGAGACACCGACGAAGCTCTGTGCCGCGAGGTTGTAGACTTCGGTCGCACCGGTCGTCTGCAGCAGGCGGATGCTGGACCCAAGGTCGGTCAGGTCATACTCGACCAAGGCAAGGTTCGGGTGCTTGTCGATGCCAAGCTCCTCGATGCGCCAGAAGTTGACGGAACTGGTCCGGCGATAAGTGCCGACGACCTTGTAGCCTTTGCCGAGAAGCAGTTCGGCGAGATAGGCGCCATCCTGTCCGGTAATGCCGGTAATGACTGCGGTAGGTGCTGTATTCATGTGGTAAATTGTATTAACTTTAAATCATCGGATTGCCGTCATCCGTCCCATTGCGGCGAACAGAAAATACTTGAGCCGGCTGCTGTACGGCTTGGCGGTAATCAATATTGAAGCGATAACGGGAATCAAGCTTGATCGCGGATAACGCCTGCAATGCCATGACAGCGCATTGCGACAACGCCGGCACATGTTGCGAGAGCGACGGGCAAGCCCGCGTTGCCATGCCGGGCATGAAGCTGTGACAGCCTCCTGTCGGCAGCAACATGCCAAGCGCCAATTACTTGATCCTGCCGTAGATATCCTCGAAGCGGACGATGTCATCCTCGCCCAGGTAAGACCCGCATTGTACCTCTATCAACGATAGTTCCGTATCGCCAACGTTGGTGAGACGGTGCTTGTTGCCGGCCGGAATATACGTGGAATGGTTGGCTTCCAGCGCAATTGTCTGCTCGCCGTTCACCACTTCTGCCTTGCCCGATACGACCACCCAGTGTTCGCTGCGATGATGATGCATCTGCAACGACAGCGATGCCCCCGGCTTGACAGAAATGCGCTTGATCTTGAAGCCGACACCCTCTTCCAGCACGGTATAGGTACCCCACGGCCTTACCACGGTACGGTGCGTCTTGTGCGCTTCGTGGCCGCTGGCCTTCAGGCGGCTCACCACCTGGCGCACTTCCTGGCTCTTGGACTTGTCGGCCACGAGCAAGGCATCCGGTGTATCGATCACCAACAGGTTGTCCAGGCCAATGGCGGCAACCAGGCGATCCTTGGCCTCAATATGGGTGTTGCGGCTGTCGATAATAATGTTTTGGCAATTGTTCGTGGTATTGCCCGCCTCATCTGCCTGGATGGCATCCGCCACCGCGCTCCAGGCGCCGATGTCGCTCCAGTCGAAGTCGCCGGGGATGACGGCGATATTGCGCGCCTTTTCCATCACCGCGTAGTCGATCGAAATGTTCTCGAGCGTCGAGAAATCGGCATTCAGCTCCATCTTGTCGCCTTCCGCCTTGGTGTTGTTCCAGACGGTGCGTGCCGCTTCCAGCAGTGTCGGATTGTAGGCGGCGAAAGCGTCGAGAATGGCGCTCGCCTTGAAACAGAACATGCCGCTGTTCCAGACGTAATTGCCTTGGGCGATATAGCTCGCAGCCGTCACCGCATCCGGTTTTTCGACGAAGCGCTGTACCACGCGCGCATGCTGGCTGACGGCGTCGGCCATCTCAATGTAGCCAAAGCCGGTTTCGGGTGCCTTGGGCTTGATGCCGAACAGGACCATGAAACCATCGTTGGCCAGAGCCTCTGCGTGCTTTACCGCAGTGTAGAAAGATGGCGTGTCCTTGATCAGATGGTCGGCGGGCAGCACCAGCATGCAGGCATCCTGCTTCTGCTCCATCGCCCACATGGCCGCCAGCGCAATCGCCGGCGCAGTGTTGCGCCCCACCGGTTCGAGCAGGTACTGCGGTTTGGTCTGCTGCTCCGACAGTTCGTCGCGCGACAGGAAGTAGTAGTCGCGGTTGGTGACGATCAGGGGCGCGGTATTGCCCGACACCGCCAACGCACGCTCATGCGTTTGCGTCAGGAGACTCTTGCCGCCGCCGATACGCATGAACGGCTTCGGATGTGCCTCCCGCGAAACCGGCCATAAACGGGTACCGGCGCCGCCGGAGAGAATGATAGGGATCAGCATGGTTTCATCTCACATATATTGTGTTGTAGGGATTGGAGACGGGGCGCTCCTGGGTCTCGACATGCGCATTTCAGTCCAGGCATAACAGCAATGCCTTGTCCCACGCTGGCAGGCCGCAGAACGCGCCTGCCAGGCGCTCGCAGGAGAGCACCGAGTTGGCCGGTCTCCTTGCCGGCAATGGGTAGTCTTGTGTATTGATCGGCAGCACGGCCGGTTTCTTGTTTGTTGACTTGTGCGCAACAATAGTCTGAGCGAAACCATGCCAGGTGGTTTGACCTTGCGCAGCAAGATGATAGACGCCGCCTTTCGCACGCAACAGGTCCTGATCCAGGCCAATGCAATTGCTCGTCCGCGACAATCTTGCGACCACATGGGCTGTCGTGTCGGCGATGGTCCGGCACCAGGTGGGGGCGCCGTGCTGGTCGTTGACGATTCGCAATTCGTCCCGCTCCTGGGCGAGCCGCCTGACAGTAAGCAGGAAGTTCTTCCCGCGCAGGCCGTAGACCCAGCTGGTTCGGAAGATCAAGTGCGGGATGCCGCTGGCCTGGATAGCCTGTTCGCCGGCGAGCTTGCTGCGGCCGTACACGTTGAGCGGGCACGGTGCGTCTGTTTCCGTATAGGCGCCGGCCTTGGTGCCGTCGAATACATAATCCGTCGAATAGTGAATCATGGCCGCGCCGAGCCTTGCCGCTTCCTCCGCCATCACGCCCGGCGCCTCGCCGTTGACGCACATCGCCAGATCGGGCTCCTTTTCGGCCTGGTCCACCGCGGTATAGGCTGCCGGGTTGACGATCAGGTCGGGACGCACTTCACGTATCGTGCGGCGGACGCTGTCGAGGTCAGCGAGGTTCATGTGCGCGCGGTCCACGGCGACAATCTCGCCGAGTCCCTGCAGGCTGCGTTCCAGCTCATAGCCAACCTGCCCCGTACGTCCTGTCAGCAAGATCTTCAATCGAACACCTCTGCATCGGCGAGCAACTTGCCGTTGCGGTCTTTCTCCGACAAGGCCGGCATGCCATTGATCGGCCATTCGATGCCGATGGCAGGGTCGTTCCATGCAATACAGCGCTCGTCGGCCGGCGCCCAGTAGTCGGTGGTCTTGTAGAGGAATTCAGCGTTGTCGCCGGTTACGACGAACCCGTGCGCGAATCCCGCAGGTATCCACATTTGCCGCTTGTTCTCTGCCGACAGGACTGCACCCACCCACTTGCCGAAGGTCGGCGAGTTTTTGCGGATGTCGACGGCGACATCGAACACTTCACCGGACACCACGCGCACCAGCTTGCCCTGCGGCTGCGTGATCTGGTAATGCAAGCCGCGCAACACGCCATGCGCCGAACGCGAATGATTGTCCTGCACGAACCGCACCGGCTCCGTTGCACCGATCAGCTCGCAAAAGACGCGCTCATTGAAACTCTCGAAAAAGAAGCCGCGCGCATCCCCGAACACGGTGGGTTCGAGAATGGCAACGTCGGGAATGGCGGTCGGCACCAGTTTCATCAGTACACCGTGTCCTTGAGGATGCGTAACAGATACTCGCCGTAAGCATTTCTCTTGAGCGGCTGCGCCAGCTTCTCGAGCTGTTCGGCAGTGATGTAATTCTTGCGGAAAGCAATCTCTTCGGGACACGCCACCTTCAGTCCTTGCCGCTTTTCGATGGTGGCGATGAACTGGCCCGCATCGAGCAGCGATTCATGCGTACCGGTATCCAGCCAGGCCATGCCGCGACCCATGACTTCGACGTTCAGCTTGCCCTGGTCCAGATAGGCTTTGTTGATGTCGGTGATTTCCAGCTCGCCGCGCGCCGAGGGACGAATGCCGGCAGCAATGTCGCACACCTGCCTGTCGTAGAAATACAGGCCGGTCACCGCGTAATTCGATTTCGGTTGCGCCGGCTTTTCGACGATGCTGATCGCGCGACGGTTATCGTCGAACTCCACCACGCCGTAGCGTTCCGGATCGAGCACGTGATACGCGAACACGGTGGCGCCATCGTCGCAGGTATTCGCCTTGCGCAACTGGGCATCGAAGTCGTGACCGTAATAGATGTTGTCGCCGAGGATAAGCGCCGACAAATCATTGCCGACAAATTCGCGGCCGATGATGAAGGCCTGGGCCAGCCCGTCAGGCGACGCCTGCACCGCATAGCTCAG
>DASVLM010000747.1:0-1928 GCA_036384875.1 Noviherbaspirillum sp. | reverse complement strand
ACGGCAAGGACTTCAAGCAACAGGGGCTGGAGTTGCGCGAACCGCTCTTCGTGCTGCTCGATGAAGAACGCGCGCAGCGCTTCCTTACCCGCTTCGGCAGCGAAGACTTTTCCGCGGTCGATTTCCGCCAGTTCTCGCTGCACCTGCACCCGGAACAGCGCCGCTACCGCTTCAGCCTGCTGCCGGCACTGAAATGAAACCGCCTTCCGCTTCCGCAGATTCAGCCGATTCCGCGCGCACCTTCCGCCCGCTCAGCCGGCGCGTGGTGGCATGGGCACTGCTTTACAGCACGCTCTTCACGCTGGTGATGACGGCGGTACTGGTCGGCGTGCATTACCTGGACGAGCGCGATGCCGCCCTGCGCCAGTTGCGCTTTG
Organism: Noviherbaspirillum sp.; assembly: GCA_036384875.1. Classification (GTDB taxonomy): domain Bacteria; phylum Pseudomonadota; class Gammaproteobacteria; order Burkholderiales; family Burkholderiaceae_D; genus Noviherbaspirillum. The sequence continues at coordinate 1,551 of DASVLM010000747.1, read as the reverse complement.
CCGCCGACAACTACAAGAAGAGTCTGGCCAACAGCTTGTGGGACCTTGACATGCCCTCGGCCCGGCTGCAGGTGGAATCGCTGGCCAACTTCCCGATGGTCGGCCATGCCGTGGTCGAAACCACCATCGGCCAGACCCTCGCCGCCGGCAAACAGGATGATGCGCAATCGACGCTGCCGGGTGCCGGCGGCTTCCTGTCCTGGCAGGAGACGCTGTTCAGCCCGCAGCGCCCCGATTACATGGTCGGGCGGCTGCGCCTGCATGTCGACCGCGCCGCCTTCCTGCAACGCATCGAGGCGAGCGCCTTGCGCATCCTCGTCGGCGAACTGTTCAAGGGACTTGCATTCGGCCTGCTGATGGCCTGGCTGATCGACCGCATCGTGACGCGCCACCTCGCCGACATGGCTGCCCAGGTCGCTTCGCTCAATCCCGCCTCGCTGCGCAGCGCCATCATGCTGCGCCGGCGTCCGCGCGGGTACGAAGATGAACTGGACCGGCTGCGCGACGCCTTCAACCGGCCGCATCATGAACTCGCCAGCCATATCGACGCGCAGCGCGCCTTGGAAACCGAATTGCGCCGGCACCGCGACCGCCTGTCGGACATGGTCGCCGACCGCACGCGTTCGCTGGAACAGCTGCGCGGTTTCCACAGCCTGATCATCCGTGTGCTGACGCGTTTCATCAACCTGCCGCCGACACAAGCCAATGCTGCGGTAGACAACGGCCTCGGCGCATTCGGCGAGTACTTCGGCGCGCAGCGCTGCCTGCTGTTCATGCATGACGACGACGCGATGTGCTTCCGCGTCGCCAATGCCTGGCCCGCGGCCGAGCTGCCGGACACCACTGTGCTGCAGGATGCCGACCTGCCGCCGCGCACGCTGGAAAGCCGCACCTCGCGCATTTGGCTGCATGAATCGGCCAAGGATGGCGCCATTGCTTCATCATTGCAGCAGGCGTTGTCATCGGAGGCCTATACGCTGGTCGGCGTCGAAGTGAAAGGCGACACCATCGGCCTGCTCTGCCTGCTCAGCCGCGCCATCGCCGACCACGACGACAATGCCAACCTGCTCGAACTCGCAGCGCGCGTCGCGGCCAACATGCTGGACCACAAGACCGCGCAGATGAACCTGCTCGACACCCAGCAGGCGCTGGAGCGGGCCAACCGCGAGTTGCATGAAATGAGCCGCCATGACGCGCTGACCGGACTGGCGAACCGCCGCCATTTCGACGACATCAAGGAAATCGAATTCCGCCGTGCGTTGCGGGCCGGTTCCGCGCTGTCGGTGCTGATGTGCGACATCGACGACTTCAAGCGCTACAACGATACCTATGGCCACGCGAAGGGCGACCGCTGCCTGGTCGATGTGGCGCACCGCCTGGGCGCACTATTCGGTCGCGCAGGCGAATTGCTGGTGCGGCTGGGCGGTGAGGAATTCGTCGTGCTGCTGCCCAATACGAATGGCGAACAGGCGCGCATACTCGGCGAACGCGTGCGGCAGGCAGTGTGGGAACTGCAGCTTCCGCATGCGTCATCCACTGTGGCCGACCGCA
>DASVLM010000746.1:0-7727 GCA_036384875.1 Noviherbaspirillum sp. | reverse complement strand
ACGGTTTCTACACCATCGCACGCGGCGCGGTGCGTTTCACGCGAACGACTGCCGATGGACATGGAACGACAATCGCTGTCCTCGATGCGCCGAACTGGTTTGGCGAGATTTCATTGTTCGACGGCCAACCCCGTTCGCATGACGCCCATGCCGTTGGCGCCACCGCCGTGATCTTCCATGCGAAGACCGATTTCCACCGATTGCTCGCGCGCCACCCGAGCATCTACGAACGGTTCGCGAAAATGCTGTGCCTGCGCCTGCGCGCCACCTTCGACCTTGTCGAGGAAGCGACCACCATGCCGCTGCCGCAACGGTTGGCGCGCCGCCTGCTTGAACTCGCCCATATCAAGCCGTCGCCGATGAACGTGTCCACCGATCCGCGCGGCCGCGAAGTGCCGCTGACGCAGGAGGAACTCGGCCATCTGCTCGGCAAGTCCCGCCAGAGCATTGCAAAACTGTTGCGAAGCTGGGAACAGGAAGGCCTTGTGCAAACCAAATATGGACGCGTCTCTATACGGCAACCCTTGGCGCTTGCCCGCCTCGCCGATCCCGAATCCGCCGCTGCACGCCAATCATCCCGGGCGGGCATGCTTCAAAAGGAATCCGCATGAATGCACCTGAAAATGAAGTGCTGCGCCCCGTTGGCGCAAACCTGCCGTTCGACAACTCTTTTGCTTCCCTGCCGCCGGCCTTTTATACGCGCTTGCAACCGACGCCGGTTCCCGAACCTCATCTCGTGGCCGTGAGCGAAGCGGCAGCAACTTTGATCGGCCTCGATGCCGCCGAATTTTCCCGCTCGGAGATGGTGGCGGCGTTTTCCGGCAATGCTGTCCTGCCCGGATCGGAACCTGTTGCCGCGGTGTATTCGGGGCATCAGTTCGGTGTGTGGGCTGGGCAATTGGGCGACGGCCGTGCCATCCTGCTCGGCGATGTGCCCGCTACCGATACGCCGACGCCCGGGCGCATGGAATTGCAGCTCAAGGGAGCGGGACTCACGCCGTATTCGCGCATGGGCGACGGCCGCGCGGTGTTACGCTCATCGATCCGCGAATTCCTGTGTTCCGAAGCGATGGCGGCCCTCGGCATTCCGACGACGCGCGCACTATGCGTCACAGGTTCCGACTTGCCGGTATTGCGGGAGAGCGTGGAGACAGGCGCCATTGCGACACGCATGTCCCCTACTTTCGTGCGCTTCGGTTCTTTCGAACACTGGTTCTACAACGACCGCAAGGCCGAGTTGAGGACACTGGCCGACTATGTCATCGACCGCTTCTATCCCGAACTGCGCAGCGCATCCAATCCTTACCAGGCCTTCCTGCGCGAGGTCACGCGGCGCACCGCGGAATTGATGGCGCAATGGCAGGCGGTCGGATTCATGCATGGCGTGATGAATACCGACAACATGTCCATCCTCGGGCTGACGATCGATTACGGTCCCTTCGGTTTCATGGAGGCTTTCGATGCGCGCCATATCTGCAACCACAGCGACCAGCAGGGACGCTATGCGTACCATATGCAGCCGAAGATCGGTCAGTGGAATTGCTTCGCGCTCGGCCAGGCCTTGCTGCCATTGATCGGCGAAGTGGACGATACGCATGCCGCGCTGGAGGTGTACCAGGATGCTTATGCAAACAAGCTGGACGACCTGCTGCACGCGAAGCTCGGCCTGCGCGACAAGCAGGAGGACGACGGCACGTTGATTGATGCCATGTTCTCGCTGTTGCAAAACAATCATGCGGACTTCACGTTGTTCTTCCGGCGACTGGGCGAGCTGAAGCTGGACGACGCTGCCGGAGATGAACCGTTGCGTGACTTGTTCATCGACCGGCCGGCCTTCGACGCGTGGGCTGCGCAATACCGCGCCCGGTTGCGCCAGGAGAACAGTGTCGATACCGAACGCAGGCAATCGATGCACGCGACGAATCCGAAATATGTCCTGCGGAACTACCTTGCACAAATCGCCATTGAAAAAGCGCAAAATAAGGACTTTTCCGAAGTCGAGAAACTGCTGTCAGTTCTCGGCAGGCCGTTCGACGAACAACCGGAACACGAAAAGTACGCCGAACTGCCGCCCGACTGGGCCAACCATATCGAAGTGAGTTGCTCATCATGAACCAGAAAGTCACCAAGTCCGACGCCGAATGGCGCGAACAGCTCGACCCGCTCGAATACCAGGTCACGCGCCATGCCGCTACCGAGCGCGCCTTCACCGGCCGCTATTGGGATCACCATGAGCATGGAATCTATACCTGCGTCTGTTGCGGCACGCCGCTGTTCGAATCCGACGCCAAATTCGACTCGGGTTGCGGCTGGCCCAGCTACTTCCGCCCGCTCGATCCTGCGAACGTTGTAGAGCGCGTCGACCGGAGTCATGGCATGATACGCACCGAAATCCTGTGCAATGTTTGCGATGCGCATCTCGGCCATGTCTTTCCGGACGGTCCGCCGCCCACCGGCTTGCGTTATTGCATCAATTCCGCTTCACTGAAATTCGATCCCAAGTAACAACGCCAACCACACATGAAGTTTCTCTTCGACCTCTTTCCGGTCATCCTGTTTTTCGCGATGTTCAAATGGGGCGAAGGCCATCGCGACGCCGCCCAGGGACTCGCCCAGCATTACCTGGGCGCGCTTGTCTCCGGCGGCACAGCTTCTCCTGAACAGGCGCCTATCATGCTGGCGACTGCGCTTGCCATCATCGCCACCTTCGGCCAGATCTCCTGGCTTCTGCTGCGCCGGAAGAAAGTGGATGCGATGCTTTGGGTATCGCTGGTCATCATCTGCGTCTTCGGTGGCGCCACCATTTATTTTCACAACGAGACCTTCATCAAATGGAAGCCGACGGTGCTCTACTGGTGTTTCGGTGCAGCGCTCCTCGTGGGCCAGGTATTGCTTGGCAAGAACCTGATCCGGTTGATGATGGAAAATCAGATATCGTTACCCGACGCCGTCTGGCAGCGCCTGAGCACGGCATGGGCGGCCTTCTTCGGTGTCATGGGATTGGTTAATCTGTATGTGGCCTACAATTTTTCAACGGCAGCGTGGGTCAATTTCAAACTGTTCGGTTTCACCGGCCTGATGTTTGCATTCATCATCGCGCAGAGCCTCTTTCTATCGAAATACCTGAAGGATTCGCGATGAACGATCGCATGGAACGCATACGTAATCGATTGGACGCAACTTTTTCTCCGCTCGACTGTCAACTGACCGACGAATCTCACATGCATGCCGGCCATGCCGGCGCTGCATCGGGCGCTGGCCACTACCATCTCCGCCTGGTTTCCGGACGCTTTGAAGGGGTAAATCGGGTGGCACGCCACAGGCTGGTGTATGATTCCCTGCGCGACATGATGCACAGCGACATACACGCCCTCACCATCATTGCAATTGCACCGTCCGAGTTGCCCTGACAGGCGTCGGACTTACTATCAACTTTCATCCTTTTTTTGAGAAGTAGGAACAGAACAATGACAGTCAAACCCGCACGCCTGTTGATGCTGCTTGTTGCCGCCGTCGCCCTGCCCGTCATGGCGCAAAACCTCGCCGTCGTGAACGGCAAGCCGGTGCCGTCCTCGCGCGCCGACGCAATGGTCAAGCAACTGGCATCCCAAGGCCAGCAGGACACCCCGCAACTGCGCGCGATGGTCAAGGAAGAGCTGATCAACCGCGAAATCCTGATCCAGGAAGCAGACAAGCTGGGCCTGACCAACAGCGCCGACGTCAAGAACCAGGTCGAGATCGCACGCCAGTCGATCGCGATCCGCGCACTGGTGCAGGACTTCGTGAAGAAGAACCCGGTCAGCGATGCCGACATCAAGGCCGAGTACGACAAGTTCAAGGCTCAGGCTGGCGACAAGGAATACCATGCCCGCCACATCCTGGTGGAAAAGGAAGATGATGCCAAGGCCATCATCGCCAAGCTGAAGGCTGGCGCCAAGTTCGAAGACCTGGCCAAGGAATCCAAGGATCCGGGTTCCGCTGCTCATGGCGGCGACCTCGACTGGGCTTCCCCGGCTTCCTTCGTCAAGCCGTTCTCCGACGCGATGGTCGCGCTGCAGAAGGGCCAGATCACCGAAACGCCGGTCAAGACCCAGTACGGCTACCACGTGATCAAGCTGGAAGACGTCCGCGCCGCCAAGCTGCCGACGCTGGACGAAGTCAAGCCGCAAATCGCCGAATCGCTGCAGCAGAAGAAGCTGCAGGCTTACCAGGAACAACTGCGCAAGAAGGCGAAGATTCAGTAAGCCGAATCGCTCCAATGAAAAAGGCGCTCAATCGAGCGCCTTTTTTGTTTTCAGCCTTTTCGTTTTCAACACCCCATGCCGGGAGGTTACCCTCCCAGCCAGAGCTGCCTGGGCTGCTTACCCCACCCACTTCCGCGCATTGCGGAACATGCGCATCCACGGCGAATACTCGCCCCAGCTGTCCGGATGCCACGATTGCTGCACCGTGCGGAACACACGCTCGGCGTGCGGCATCAGCACCGTGAAGCGACCGTCGGGGGTGGTTACGGAAGTAATGCCACGCGGCGAACCGTTGGGGTTGTACGGGTAGGCTTCTGTTGCCTGGCCCTTGTTGTCGATCCAGCGCATGGCGACGACGGCTTCATCGATATTGCCGGTTTGCGAGAAGTCGGCAAAGCCTTCGCCGTGCGCCACGGCGATCGGGCTCTGAGTGCCGGCCATGCCGGAGAAGAAGATCGACGGCGACTCCGCCACTTCCACCATCGCGAATCGTCCTTCGAACTGTTCCGACTTGTTGCGGGTAAACTTCGGCCAGGCATGCGCGCCGGGGATGATGGACTTCAGGTTGCTCATCATCTGGCAGCCGTTGCAGATACCGAGTGCGAACGTGTCGCCGCGATTGAAAAAGCCCGCGAATTGCTCAGCCAGCTTTGCGTTGAACAGGATCGTCTTGGCCCAGCCCTCGCCCGCGCCGAGCACATCGCCATAGGAGAAACCGCCCACGGCGATGAAGCCCTTGAAGTCATCCAGGCGCGCACGGCCAGCAATCAGGTCGCTCATGTGCACATCGACGGCGGAGAAACCGGACTGATGCATCACATAGGCGGTTTCGACATGTGAATTCACACCTTGCTCGCGCAGGATCGCGACCTTCGGCCTGGAGCCGGTAGAGATGAACGGCGCCGCGATGTCTTCCTGCGGATCGAAGGTCAGCTTCGGCGACATGCCGGGGTCGCTGGCATCGAGGATGCGATCGTATTCCGCATCGGCGCAAGCCGGGTTGTCGCGCAGGCGCGCGATGCGCCAGCTGGTTTCGCTCCACAGGCGCTGCAACTCAATGCGCGGCTGGTTGTAGATCACCTTGGCGTCGCGCGTAAATTCGATGGCATCGCGGTCGTTGAGCTTGCCGATGATATGGCTGCAGGCACCGAGGTTATGCGCGCGCAGCACGTCCATCACTTCCGACTTCTGCTCGGCACGCACCTGGATGACGGCGCCCAGTTCTTCATTGAACAGCGCGCGCAGCGTCATGTCGTTGCGGCGCTCGGCGACCTGGCCGGTCCAGTTCTTGGCTTCGCCGGAATCGGAAGCGTGCTCGCCCTCCATCGTCAGGATGTCGAGGTTGACCGATACGCCCGCGCGGCCGGCAAACGACATCTCGCAGAGCGTGGCGAACAGGCCGCCATCGGAACGGTCGTGATAGGCAAGCAGCTTCTGTTCCTTGTTGAGCTGCTGGATCGCGTTGAAGAATGCCTTGAGGTCTTCCGGATTGTCGACGTCCGGCGCGACATTGCCGATCTGCTGCATCACTTGCGTCAACGCAGAGGCACCGAGGCGATTCTTGCCGCGACCGAGGTCGATCAGGATCAGCGTTGTTTCGCCTGCATCCTTGCGCAATTGCGGCGTGAGCGACAGCCGCACGTCAGGCACCGGAGCGAAGGCGGAGACGATCAGCGAGACCGGCGACGTCACCGACTTGCTGCCTTCTTCATCCTTCCACGTGGTGCGCATCGACAGCGAATCTTTGCCGACCGGGATGCTGATGCCCAGCGCCGGGCACAATTCCATGCCGACAGCCTTGACGGTATCGAACAACGCGGCATCTTCGCCCGGCTGTCCGCAGGCAGCCATCCAGTTGGCGGAAAGCTTGATGTCGGAGATGTTCGCAATCGGCGCGGCGGCGATGTTGGTAATGGCTTCACCGACTGCCATGCGGCCCGATGCCGGTGCATCGATCACGGCCAGCGGCGTACGTTCGCCCATTGCCATCGCTTCGCCGAAATAGCCTTCGAAGCTCATCGCGGTAACGGCACAGTCTGCCACCGGAACCTGCCAGGGGCCGACCATCTGGTCGCGTACCGTAGTTGCACCCACCGTGCGGTCGCCGATGGTAATGAGGAAGGATTTGTCTGCCACCGTCGGCAGGCGCAGTACGCGCTGCGCCACTTCCGTCAACTCCATGCCGGTCAGATCGACCGGCGGCAATTCCTGCTTGACGCGCGTGACGTCGCGATGCATTTTCGGCGGCTTGCCGAGCAGGACGTCCATCGGCATGTCGACTGGATAGTTGTCGTGCTCCGGGTCGATCACTTTCAGCTGGCGTTCTTCCGTCGCCACGCCGACCACTGCGAACGGGCAACGCTCACGCTCGCACAGGTATTGGAACAGGGGAAGCGAGGCAGGTGCGATCGCGAGGACATAACGCTCCTGCGATTCATTGCTCCAGATCTCCTTGGGAGCCATGCCGCTTTCCTCGAGCGGCACCTTGCGCAGGTCGAACACCGCGCCGCGCTTGGCGTCGTTGGTCAATTCGGGGAAGGCATTCGACAAGCCGCCGGCGCCGACGTCATGGATGGACAGCACTGGATTGTCGTCGCCCATCGCCCAGCAGGCGCTGATGACTTCCTGCGCGCGGCGCTGCATTTCCGGGTTGCCGCGCTGGACGGAGTCGAAATCGAGATCGGCAGCGTTGGTACCGGTTGCCATCGACGATGCAGCGCCGCCGCCCATGCCGATGCGCATGCCCGGCCCGCTAAGCTGGATCAGCAGGCTGCCGACCGGCAGTTCATTCTTCCTGGTGTGCTTGTCGGAGATGTTGCCCATGCCGCCGGCGATCATGATGGGCTTGTGGTAACCCTTCACCGCACCGCCGACATTCTGCTCGTACGTACGGAAATAGCCGGCGAGATTGGGGCGGCCGAATTCATTGTTGAAAGCCGCGCCGCCGATCGGGCCGTCGATCATGATCTGCAGCGGCGAGGCGATGCGGTCGGGTTTGCCGTAGATGCCTGCCTGCGCATGGGGTACGCGCTGGGTAACGGGCTGTGCCACATCGCGCGCGTTTTCCCAAGGCTGCACCGCATGCGTGATCATGAGGTTGGAAACGGTGAAGCCGGTCAGGCCTGCCTTCGGCTTTGCGCCGCGGCCGGTGGCGCCTTCGTCGCGGATTTCGCCTCCGGCGCCGGTCGATGCGCCGGGGAACGGCGAGATGGCGGTCGGATGATTGTGCGTTTCCACCTTCATCAGGATGTGCGTCAGCTCCTCCGAAGCTTCATACACATTGCCCTTCGCCGCGCCGCGCGGATAGAAGCGCGAGACGGTTGCGCCTTCGATGATGGACGAGTTGTCGCTGTACGCGACGATCGTGCCCTTCGGATTCAGCTGGTGCGTGTTCTTGATCATCGAGAACAGCGAGCGATCCTGCTTCTCGCCGTCGATGGTCCAATCAGCGTTGAAGATCTTGTGGCGGCAGTGTTCGCTATT
>DASVLM010000745.1:0-3810 GCA_036384875.1 Noviherbaspirillum sp. | reverse complement strand
CGGGCAACCCACACCGGTGGTCTCGCTCGACTCGCAATTGGGAATTGAAGAACGAGGTCTGGCTCAATCCGGAGCGTGCGCCCCGAGCCGAATTAAAGCAGTGCGCGTGATGCGACGCGACAACTACGTTGACAAACACCGGAATCGACGGACGAAAGATAGACGCACGGATTGAAGAGCTCTTCGGCTGACTTTACAGCTCCAATGTCTGAGCTTGCCCCCGCAAAACGAATCCCTTGCTGAGCGTTTAAACTCAAGCAAGGAGAGTCAAGAAGATGAGCAAGACGACGCGGGCGCGCTACACGCTCGAATTCAAGCTGGAAGCGGTTCGGCTGGTCAAGGCCGGCCAGAGCGTTGCGGCGGTCGCCACGACGCTGGATGTGCCGGCGCAGTCGATTTCCAACTGGGTGAAGGCTGAGCAGGAAGGCAAGATTGGCGGGGCCGGCACGAAGCCGGTGAGCCCGGAGCAGATGGAACTGTCGAGGCTGCGCGCCGAAGTCGCACGCCTAAAGATGGAGCGCGATATATTAAAAAACATCCCCAAGGGGCGCGCCCCTGCCCGAAGAGCAGAAACTCCGGGCGAACGGCTACACTGAGTGCCATCGGAGGGAGCGGCCGTTTGCTTTTTGGTGATTCATCCCGTTAAAAAACGTGGTCCAGGGACCGATGCGGACCCAGCATTGGTGACGCCATGAGGCGATCCCGTTCAGGAAGGTGATCAAATCCGCAGTCCCGCCCTCCGATCTGACCATTCTGATGGTGGAGGGCGAAGATGCCGGTAACGAAATCCCGACGCGCCAGCAGCCCGGCGCAAATTTCCGTGGTTCATCCGCATGCCGCGGCGATTGACATTGGCGCGCAGTTCCACGTGGTCGCGGTCGGTCCCGAACGCGACGCCGAGCCAGTGCGTTCGTTCCGCAGTTTCACGAAAGAGCTTCACGAGCTTGCCGACTGGCTCAAACAGGCCGGGATTAGCACGGTGGCGATGGAGTCGACAGGCGTCTACTGGATTCCGGTGTTCGAAATCCTTGAAGCGTGCGGTTTTGAGGTGGTCCTCGTCAACGCCCGCGACGTGAAGAACGTGCCGGGGCGCAAGACCGATGTGAGCGATGCACAATGGCTGCAGAAGCTTCACTCCTACGGGTTGCTGCGAGCGAGCTTTCGTCCGAGACACGACGTGGCGACGCTGCGCTCGTATTTGCGACAACGAGAACGGCTGCTCGAGTACGCCGCGGCGCATATCCAGCACATGCAGAAGGCGCTGACGCTGATGAACGTGCAACTGCATCAAGTGGTGGAGGACGTCACTGGCGCCACCGGCATGAAGATTATTCGCGCCATCGTCGCCGGTGAACGCAATGCCGACGAACTCGCCAAGTATCGTGATGTGCGCTGCAAAGCCTCCGTCGAAATCATCCGCGACTCGCTGATCGGCCACTACCAGGCCGAGCACGTGTTCGAGCTCACGCAGGCACTGGCGCTTTACGATTTTTACCAGACCCAGGTCGCACAGTGCGACGAGCGTATCGAACTCGCGCTGCGGCAGCTGCAGACGGGTGTCGAACCGCCCAGCGCGCCGTTGCCCCCTGCGCGGCATCGAACCAAACAGCCGAATGGCTTCGCCTTTGACGTGCGTGCCGCGTTGTACGGCATGCTCGGCGTCGACCTGACGCAGATTCACGGCCTGGGGCCGTACGTTGCGCTGAAGCTCGTGGCCGAATGCGGAAACGACATGTCGCGCTGGCCGACGGTGAAGCACTTCACATCGTGGTTATGCCTCGCGCCTGGGAACAAAATCTCGGGCGGCAAGATCCTCTCCTCGAAGACGCGCCGCTCCTCCAGCAAGGCGGCCGCCGCGCTGCGGCTGGCCGCGACGACGGTCGGCCGAACCGACACGGCTCTGGGTGGTTTTTACCGGCGCCTGTCAGCCCGGATCGGCAAGGCCAAGGCTGTTACTGCCACCGCACGCAAGATTGCTGCTCTCTTCTACAACACGCTGCGCTACGGCATGGCGTACGTCGATCCAGGCGCCGCGTATTACGAGGAACGCTACCGGCAGCGGGTTTTGAACAACCTCACTCGCCGCGCTGAATCACTGGGGTTTGTTCTGCAGGCAAAAGTCACCTGAATGCATTGAGTTTCTCAGGAAAGCGTGCGCGTACTTCGCGAAGGAGCCGACGTGAAGTACGCGTTCATCGAGCGCAATCGCCATCACTGGCCGATTTCGGTGCTGTGCGACGTGCTCGATGTGAGCCCTAGCGGCTTTCATCAGCGGCGGCAACGTACCGCGCAGGACAAGCCCCGCCGAAGCCGTGTAAGCGACGATGCGCTGCTGGCGCATATCAAGGCGATTCACACGCAGGTCAAAGGCGAGTACGGCTGGCCGCGCATGTGGAAAGAGCTGGTTGCGCGCGGCGTTCGCGTAGGCAAAGAGCGCGTTCGCAAACTGATGGCGCAGCATGGTATCCGTGCCCGACACAAGCGCAAATACATCGCGACGACGAACTCGAATCACAACCTGCCGGTGGCACCGAACCTGTTGGAGCGTAACTTTACAGCGACGGCGCCGAACCAAGTCTGGACGAGCGACATCACGTACTGTGCGACGGCCGAAGGCTGGGTCTATCTGGCTGTCATCATCGACCTGTTCAGCCGGCAGGTGGTGGGCTGGTCGATGCAGTCGCACATGAAAGCAGAGCTGGTCACCGACGCGCTGCGTATGGCGTGGTTCCGGCGCCGCCCAGACGCTGGCGTCATCGTCCATAGCGACCGTGTGGCAGCCAGTATTGCAGCGGGCTCTTCCAGGACTCGCTAAAAGCGTACGGCATGCGTTCCTCAATGAGCCGGCGTGGCGACTGTTGGGATACTCAGTCCAAAATACCCCTCGAACGTCGGACCGATCTGACCCGTGCTGGGATTGGCCGAGCTGCCTTGGCATTGACCTGTCGATCGGGTTCCGGCGTTCCCCGAGCGTTGCCGGGCCCAGCGTTTGTGACCTGATAGGAGCTTTGTCGTGCACCGTGAGTGTCCTGTCCAGCGAGTGGGGTTGGCGATGCGTCCACCACGACGGAAACACGCATGGAACAACACGAAGTCATTCTGGGCGTCGACACGCATCTCGATACGCATGTCGGGGCCGTAATCAGCGAAACTGGAAAGCTCCTCGGAACCCTCTCGGTGGCGGCGGAGACGGCGGGATATATCAAGCTGCTGACCTGGGCGAATTCTCTCGGTCATCTGCGCCGGGCTGGCGTTGAAGGAACCGGCACCTATGGCGCAGGCCTTGCCCGCGTGTTGCGCGATCACGAGATCGAGGTGCTTGAGGTCAATCGCCCTGATCGGGCTGCGCGTCGATCACGCGGAAAGTCCGATCCGACCGATGCGGAAAACGCCGCGCGTGCGGTCCTCGCCGGAAAGGCAACTGCGATTCCCAAAGAGCAATCTGGGGCGGCCGAAGCGATGCGAGCTGTTTCCGTTGCTCGCCGCAGCGCCGTCAAAGCCAAGACACAGGCGATCAATCAGTTGCGGGCCTTGCTGGTAAGCGCCCCACAGGACATCCGCGAACGTCTTCTGAAGACAAAGACGGCCGAATGCGTCGCCAACTGCGTCCGCGTACGTTCGTTGGGTAGTACGCCGATGTTGCAGACTCTGGCAACCACGCTGCGCTTGTTGGCAAAGCGCTACCTCGCGCTTGCGGAAGAACTCGCGACGCTCGATGCGATGCTCGAACAACTGACCCTCAAGCATGCAAGACGGCTCCGAGAACGATTCGGTGTTGGGCCTCAAACGGCGGCAGTACTTGTTGCCGTC